>JASEGA010000003.1:84887-85105 GCA_030018315.1 bacterium
GATTGAGGTTATTGAGGGTCCATTTCTAAAGCAGGGTGGCCTAACTTTCTTTATTCCGCCATGTGAAGGGATAGATAACTCTGCAGGGATGATAACTCTTTGTTGTGCCTTTCTTCTTGTAGCTCCATCTGGTGTGAGTGGTAGTGGCACCTTAGCTTATATAAGATGGACAGTTGTTCGTTATGGGAGCTCAAAGATACACTTCGGGATACCGGGAG
>JASEGA010000004.1 GCA_030018315.1 bacterium
ACCTGGAATAATCTCATTGCTTTGCGTAGGGTGGTTGAAAAATATGGAGTATTTCGAGCTCTCTATACTGATAATGATTCTAAATTTAAGTATGAGAGGAAGAATCCTTCCCTTTACTTTAATTATCATAAGGAGCCAGACGATATCCAGACTCAAATAGATATGGCTTTGAGTGAACTTAGAATTCAATTACTTCACACTCCGGTAGATGATCCGGAAAGCAAAGGAAAGGTAGAGAGGCTATTTGGCATGTTCCAGGATAGATTGATAAAAGAGTTTAGAGACAACAACATAAGAACTATTGAAGAAGCAAATAAGTGGCTTAGAAAGCGAATAGAATGGTGGAATAAGAATCACATTCATTGGACGACAAAAGAGACGCCAGATGAGAGATTTTTCAGAGATTCTATTTTTCAACCATTACCTGATGAGATAAACTTAGACGATGTTTTCTGTCTGAGGACAAAAAGAAAAGTGAATAAAGATAATACTTTTAAGTTTGACGGAGAGGTATACCAGATCACTGAGGGGACTATTAGTAGATCAAATTGGTATAAAGCAGAGATAGAGTTACATATTATACCCAGAAAGAAGATAAGGGTGTTTCATGAGGATAGTTTTATTCAGGAGTTTTCAGTAAATGGGAAGAAAAAACTTGCAAAGGCAAGAGATATAGAGTATAATATAGAATATGAGGACATTCTTGCTTAACAATAAAGAGGACATTCTACCTTAACAGTAACAATAAAAATTAGACGTATCCACTATCTAATTATCAGTTTTATCCCAAAATAAACCAAGATAGCGCCACATATACGGATGAAGATATCTAAGACTTTGGGCTTCCTCAATATAATAGATGGAATACCACCTGCCAAAATTCCGATTGGTATTAATGGAGTAAGTATAGTACCTGCCCCAAAACAGCTACCATAAAAAATAGCCTGTAACAGAGTTTTTGCCTCAAATGCAATGTAGGTGAGAACACCAAATAATGGGATACAAGGTGAGAACCCAATAAGTAGGCCTAAGATAATTACACCCTTCAAATTATTTTGAAGAGTATTTTTTATAAATTTACTACAAAATTGAAAATTAGGACTCTTATTAAGAATAATAAGTATCCCTAATATTACAATGACGATTCCAACTATAGGGTATAGAAGCCTGCCAAATGCACTCTCATAATAGTTCCTTACAACAAGCTGTCCAATAGAGGCTGCTATGCCAGCAAGTATTATATATGCAGATACTCTTACAAAAGAGAAGACTAAAATGTTCCATAACCCACTAAGCCACCCCCTCTGTGTACCTGCAATGTAGGATACAAGTATAGGGCTACAAAAAGAAAGACAGGGTCCCCACCCTAATGTAATGCCCATTATAAACAAATCAGTTGATACCTTCATCCCTGTTTCCAGAATAACTTTGCAAATATTGACATAGCTATGACAAGTAAGATATTTAACCCAAAGAAGTAACAAATCCACCATGGTAGACCAAAGAGGATTGGTTGAGATGAACGCCAGGCCCAAAAATCACACGAAAGAATAAATATTATACCAAAAATAATTAACCAAATCCAACTACTTGAGTTGGTAGGATAATGTAAATAACCGTCTACATTTACTTTATAAGGAAATAAGAAACTCCCAATAGCTAAGATTAAGGTTGAGATTATAATAATAGGTATAACTGGTAGGAGCCCAAATGTAGGCAAAAGGTTGAAATGCGAAATAATAACAAGCCCCTCTCCTACTAATATTGAAACAAGACCAGCCCAAGGGTTTACTCTTCTAAAATATAGTGATGCAAGTGTGATAGGAAATAATACTGCTAACCCAGTAAATGCCTCTGTCGCAATTTCTAAAATAGTGGCAGGTGGCTTATAAGCGAAAAGTAGACCCAAACTGGCAAGCACAATGACAGCAGCCTTACCAACCCGTACATCTTTTTCTTGTTTTCTCTTTAAAATAACTTCGTATATATCACGTGTAAACATTGAACTAAGGGTCAAAAGTTGTGAATCTGCAGTTGACATAAGGGCGGCAAGTCCACCAGTAATGACAACTGCACCAAGCCAGCCCGGCAGTAACTCATTTACCATCATAGGTAAGATTTTGTCAGCTGCCTCACCCACAAGCCCTGGGAATACAATATGCCCTAATACACCAATTGAGACTGGTAAAAAGAATAGAATTCCTGTAATTATAGGGTATAAAGTCATTGTAGTCTTGAGTGCATTTTCGTCTTTAGCAGTAAAGAAGCGTTGAAACAATTGTGGAAACATAGGGTCACAGAAAAACCATAGTATCATGTAAGAGAACCAAATCTTTATAGGCAAGGCAGTGTTGAAGCCTGGTCTTGAGAAAAGTTCCGCATTAGACCGAAATACATTTAAGTTTGCACTGCTAAACCCTCCTAATGCACGAGCAACCATAGAAAGAATAATAATCATAAAAGTTAACATTATAGTTCCCTGTAAAATATCGGACCAGACATCACCGCGCATACCGCCTAAAAAAACATATGCTATCATAAACACAGTAATCAAGGTCGCTCCCCAAAAATACGGTATTCCTAACAATTCTTTTAATGCGTAGCCAGCTCCTATTGGCTGAATTGCAAGATAAGGGATAGTGAATATAATCATAACTGCCAAATATATAAGCCTAAGTGGAGTGTTATTAAATCTAACGCCTATATATTCTGGTGGAGTTATAATTCCATACTTTTTACTTATAGCCCAAACACGTGCGCCAATTAAAAAGAAAGTAAGTGCCATAAAACCTGTACCAAAACTCATAATAGGATAATATGCGTATCCTATCCTATAACCGGCACCTGAGAAACCAAATATACAGAAGGCACTGAAATTAGTTGCTGCCATAGTAAAGAATAAAGCTATCTTGCCCACACCCCTATTAGCAAGGAAATAATCTGATAGTGTCTTTTTAGTAAATTTATGCCCCAAAATACCGATAACTAAAGTGATTAAAAGATAACCAAACATTATCAAAAATTTCATGTCAAGTTGCAAAATCCGTGCCTACTAAGCATATTATTTGAGAAATTGCTTTTGAGTATAAAGAGGTGACTCTCGCATTTACAATCAGAGCTACCAAATCCCGGGACGCTCTTTCCGTACTTTGATAAAAGAGTAGCAGTTTTGCATTCCTCTTCCTTATGAGCCTCTTTACATAAAATTCTATCTACACTTACATTAGGATTATTCAATAAATAATCAATATGCCAAAACTTCTTTTTTCTGTGTCTAAGATGTCTTGCAACTCTATTCTCAAGTCCAGTTTGAGCAGACCCTACATAAATGTATTTACCTTCACTAAACTTAAGTTTACCTAAAGAGCCGATACGGATTGAGATAGGTTTACGAATTAATATCTGCAAAAGATAAACTCCTCTCATTTTATACTATAAATTTATGGGAAGTCAATAAAAATAGTTGCTGTGCTCAGCTACATCTTTATCTATCGGAGTAGTACAATTTTTCTTGTTGTCTGAAATTGGTTAGTCTTCAGCCGGCAAAAATAGATTCCAGATGCAACCTCCTTACCCGAAAAATCACAACCATCCCAGATTATAGAATTGGAAATTGGAAATTGGGAATTGGAAATTGGAAATTGGAAATGTACGAACTACTCTACCACAGATGTCGTAAATCTGTAATCTGATTTCCGGTTTCTGATTTTTGACTTCTGGTATCCGATATTTAATAACCGTCTTTTTAGTAAATGGATTTGGGAATGGTAAACAGAGTTCAAAAAGATTTGGTGGCTTCTGGGTTAATTCAACTCCTACTTGAGTCAAAAGATAATGCACTGTATTTTCGAGTAACTTCGCCCCAGTTGCACTATCAATAGCCATAAAATTAAAAGCATAAAATACAATCTGACCTCCGGGTGGAGTAGGTTCATGAACTAATATTCCTGCAGCATTATTATAATCCTCTGTCCCATAGATAAGAGTTGCACCCTCTAATAAATGAAGTGCATCCTCATCACCAGAATTACTATAAAATACTGGTATAGTATTTGGTAAAGTATTTGGGTAAGTAGCTAACTGATGCGAAGTATTCTGTAAGATAAGCGAACCAGCATCATCAGTATACCATGCATCTATATGTAGTACTGTTCTTGCAAAATCAAAGTCAGATAAGCACATGTTGTATCCAAGCTCCCCACCTTCAATAAGCAATATTTTGCCCGAGCGCACATATCTTTTTAATAGGTCCCGAAGAGTAGTATTACCAAGTGGTGAGATGTCATCCCCATCACTCCAGACAATGAAGTTGTAGTTCTCCCAAGTAACTGGATCTGTAGTTGAAGATTGCTCTTGTTTCACATTGTAACCAAATTCTGTAAGCAGAGCAGCTATCCTTGAAGCTGACTCACCAGCTTTACTTTTGTTGGTAACATATAACTTCTTTAACTCTATCTTTTTCATATGAGATTTGTGCAGTTCCGAGGCTATCAGGCTTTGTCCCGTTTCCTTACGGAACGGGATTTGAGTTCCATCGTCATCATTAATAACAAGAATACTGGGAGTGCCAGCCATAACAAAATTTAACTCTAAACTGTCACTGTCAACAATTACATCACGAGAGGCTACAGAGTGATAAGGAGAGAAGACATAGAATTTATAAGTAAAATAAGGGAGGACAACCTCATAGAACCCAGTAGCATCAGTGTAGACAGTTTCGTAGAGCTCCATATTATCTGTATGACAAACTTTTATAGCAGCGCTCAAAGAAAGCCCTGTTGAATCAGTTACTGTTCCATAGACAAGACCGGGTGGGGCAGGTTGGAGTTGTATATTAAAAGTATCTACATTGTACTTAGTAATATGAGTAGCAAAAAAAGGTAGATAGCAAAATTTCATAGTGTAGATATCATATTTGTTTACTGGGATTGAGTCCTTACTTGAATAATTCCCATTCACATCGGAGGTGTCAATAAAAACTGGGTGGACTAACGATGTGTCTATACCTGATTCATAAGCTTTAATTACCACCCCTTCAATAGGATTTTGTGTCTCTACATCAGCTACAGTCCCAACTAATCTTCCAAACACCCGTATTACAGGAAAAGTTTCCTTATATACTCTATAACCAGTCTTAGCAATGTAACTACATAAAGTACCCAATTGGGTAGGCACTATACTTAAATCTGCCGATGTCTCATTGGTATAAACTGAGGTGTCAACCCCACTCCCTTTAGCAAATAAAGTAAAACCAGAATTTTCGCAACTTCCAGTAATAGTTCCTTCACAATAACGAGCTATAGTATCTACAAGGCCTATTTCTGTGACTTGTGATGTCAAATCTGGTGAAATTAGCTCCATACCACCGACTACCCGTATTGAGTCTTTAAGCAAATCCCAACTTTCACCTATCTTACGGCCATTACATTTTAACACCTCTCCATACCCTGCATTAATATTTATTATACACTGTCCAGCAATATTTGTGGTATCAAATTCCGATACGCCGAGTCCTAAAATTCTTATCTCAACATCACGAACACCTTGGTTAAGAGTATCGGAGATTGTGATTTCAACAGGAGTTAAAGTATTTACTTGGACAGTGTCAGGATTGATGGTTATCTTCCATGAACTCACTACACGAGCAGTTCCTATATAAGGTAAGAAGTTATGGGCTGTACAAGTCACTGATAGAGTTCCATAAGTGGTAGGTGGCGGTAATAGTGATAGTATAGCAACACCATTTGGATTAGTATAACCTCGTACATAAACACTATCTTCTCCTTTCATTACACAGACCAGTGCACTCTCAACAGAAGTCCCATTATCTGTAACTCTAATTTTAAAACTTGTTTGTCTCGTCCATATTACAGAATCATGCTCAACAATTAAGTTCTTCGGCTCATCTGTCCACATTGGAAGCTCGGGGTCACCAAATAGATTGAGCTCATAAATACACCAGGGCCAACGGTCTTCCCAAGTAGTCCATGAAACGTAACAGTCTTTGGATACAGCATGAGCCACTCCTATATGGTCATGATATAAGTATGTACTACGAAAAGTCTCATGGTAGAACGATGTATCAAGCAACTCTGAATAATACATACCAACTGAAGGCCTACCTACTCCTGTTCTTGAATTCATAATCACAGCTACTGCACCACCATCTTTATTTAGTAAATGCTCTGCAAAACAATCACCACCCGGTACCCAGTCTACTGCGCCTATATAACAGGCGATTGAATTATGAATACCAAGTTTACTTTCGTTAGTGAGATTATCAACATCATCTGAACTTAGTATATAGTCAAGGATGGGACTACCTACTCCATCCGGACGCCCATGTGCAGCATAATGGACGAAGCCAAATCCTGCATTTAGTGAATCTATCAATATTGCTCTACTCAGTGTCCCATTTGACTCATATAATTTTGCATCCTCCCACCCGTATGGTGTTATGTCTGCAATAGCGTTGTTTACGAGATCGCCCCAATACTCAGGCTCATCGAATAGATATGTTGCAGGTAATAAAGCCTTTTTAAGATAATTAGGGGGCGGGTTTTGCTCATATGTTAGGACTTTGTTTATAAATGTAGTAACTTGAGTTTTAGTACGTACAGGTGCACGTCCCACAAATACATCTGAGTACAAATCTACGGCGTCCTCCTTTTCTCCCCATACTGTATCACCATCTGCATTCCAAGTGCCATCCAAATCTGAAAAATACAAGTCACTTGGAATAGTATCCTTATCAACAGGATACTCTGCAGTGCGTTTGTACCATACATCTCGCCTCGGTATAACCTCTTGGCCCCATTCACGGTCACATTGACCACCAAGTAAAAACCAAATAGTGCCCCAAGTTGAGTTTGCATCAATGATAAAGTTCCTTATCTTTTCAGCATTATCTGTACCTTTGTAATTATCATAGATAAAATTAAGAGATACAACCTTTGCTTGCACTCCTTTTTTAGTCTTCCAATCCGTAAGTTGCTCAAATATTTGGACAAATGAATCAGCTGTTATTACCACATACTCAACTGTGTCAAAAGGTAATACTCCTGAAGGAAGACCTAATGTCGTAGGAGGACTAAAAGTTTCAACTGCATATGGATTTAGCACAAGCTTTTTTACTATATCTCCAAAAATAGCCTTCTCTTTTAGTGTTTTTTGGGGTACAAAATTTACTCTATTTTCATAGGTGATTTGGAATACAATTTTTGAGGTAAAAATTAATTTCTTATCTCTCGGAATGTATTGGATAGGATAAACTAAAAAGCCTGCAATCCTATATCCACCAAGTGACCCTGTATGTGAATGTTTAACTAACTCAGCTGGATAAGGAGTTGAAAGAGAATACACAGTTTCCTCAGGTTCTACCCATTCAATAGCTCTTTCAAATAAGAAAGGTTGAGGTGGTTGAGCTGGGCAGATTTTATACTCACCCGGAATAGCACTGCTAACTTTGGATATTACTTCAATCTTTGTAACAGTTGCTCCTGCAGGAATAAGGATTCGACAAGAAAATTCGGGTAGCATAGGATAACCTATTTCAGTTGTAGTGCCGCAATTCTTAAGTTCGAGTATGTCGTATCCTTTGAACTTTTTAAAAATGAAGTCGCTTCTGTTAAAAGTAACCGTATGCTGGATTTCGCCTGCACTTAAACGAGTTGATAAAATCAGCCATAAAATTAGTACACTATATCTCATCCTGCACCTCCTCAGTTATATATACTAATAAAATTTCTTTTTTTCAACAAAATTTTGTACTTTTTTAAAGACCATACCAAAAATCTTGAAAAAACTTGACAAGCCAAAGTTTTAAAATATAATTTTAGATGATGAGATACGAAAATCTTGTAATTTTTAAATCAGAGATTGGTGAAACAGGTATAAATAAGGAGGTAGAAAAGTTTGTAGGGATTATAGAAAAAGGGGGTAAATCCATAAATGTTGATAGGTGGGGTTTAAGGCAGCTAGCTTATCCGATACGCAAAAAAGAGAGTGGCTATTATGTGTTATTTGAATTTGAGGCAGATGGTAAGGTTTTGTCTGAGTTAGGACATACACTTAAGTTAGATGAAGATGTATTGAGATACTGTATTATGAGGAAGGGAGACTAAGAATGGCAGAATATAAAGTGCCACAAATAAATAGAGTCCACATAACAGGACACCTTACAGCAGACCCTGATCTTAGGTATACCCCAGATGGTCAGCCTATATGCAACTTTCAAATTGCATCCAATCGTAGGTATATGGATAAAAAAACTAGTGAATGGCAAGAGACGACCACTTTTATAAGGGTAGTATCTTGGGGTAAAACTGCAGAGCGAATGGGCGAAAGGCTTCGTAAAGGGAGCGCTGTCTATGTTGAAGGAAGACTCCAAAGTAGAGCATGGGAAACTCCTGATGGGCAAAAAAGGAGTGTCATAGAGATTGCTGCTTTAAGAGTTCAAGACCTAAGTAAATTACCGGGTGAGAAAGAGGAAATATCTGAAGAAGCGATATCTGAAGTGGAGGATAAAGGAGATGAAGAAGAGAGAAAAGGAGAAAAAGGAGAGCTTCCGTTCTGAAGCTCCAACTGTTAGAGGAAAAAAATATTGTTTTTTTTGTACTCAGGAAAGTAATGTAGATTATAAGGATATTGAACGTTTGAAAAAATATGTTACTGAAAGCGGCAAGATTTTTCCAAGAAGGCTAACAGGTACCTGTGCCAAACATCAACGCCTACTTGCACGTGCAATAAAGCGGGCTAGAATTATGGCTCTTCTACCGTTTTTAAGAAGGGATTAATTATGAAAATTATTTTACTTGAAGATGTTGAGAGGATAGGTAAAAGGGGTGATGTTGTGGATGTAAAACCGGGCTATGGAAGGAATTATCTTATCCCTAAAAAACTTGCTTTCCTACATACTGATTCAAATTTACGTAGATTTGAAGAATTCAAAAAAATAATAGAGCTGAGGAATAGCAGGGAAAGGAGGGTCGCATTAAAATTAAAGGAAGAACTTGAATCTCTTTCATTAACTTTTCCTGTCCAAGCAGGAGAGGATGGTAAACTATTTGGTGCAGTCACAAATATTGATATAGAAGGACTCCTTGCTAAAGAAGGGTATAAAATTGACAGAAAAAATGTAATCCTTGAAGACCCAATAAAGGAGCTTGGTGTCTACTCTATAAGAATCTTACTCCATCCAGAAGTAGAGGGGACTGTAAAACTTTGGGTAGTAAGCAAATGAGGGGAAAAAACATCTTGACAAATAGATTGATTCATTATAGTATTTAGGATGCAGATTTGCAAAGTTTGTAGTATGAGGGATAAATGATTAGAGCGGAAGTTTCTGGGTTAGCATATGATAGTATGAGTAAGATGCCTGTTGTCTTTTTAAAAGAGATAGATGGTGAAAGGATACTCCCTATATGGATTGGCTTCCATGAGGCATCTGCAATTGCGATGGTGCGTGAGCATATATCACCGAGGAGACCACTTACACATGATCTTATAAAGAACATCGTAGATGGACTTGATGCCAGTGTAATTAAGATAATAGTGAACGAGATACAAGATGGCACCTATTATGCGAGAATTTATTTGGGGCGAGGTAATTCTATAGTAGAAATTGATGCCAGACCAAGTGACTCTATCGCTATAGCTCTCAGGAGTTCTGCCCCTATTTACATTGCTGAAGAAGTATTAGAGAAAGGAGGGGCATTTACACTCAAGGAAAGTAAGGATTTAAAGCATCATTTCCAAGAACTTAAACCAGAAGACTTCGGTAAATTTAATTTATGAACCAATTTACAGAAAGAGTACAGAGGGTCGTTCTTATTGCAAAGAAGGAGGTTGTTAGACTCGGCGACGATTCGGTTGGTAGTGAGCATTTGCTTATCGGACTCATAAAAGAAGGCGGTGGAGTAGGGGTGATGGCTCTTATGAACCTCGGGGCTGACCCAAACGAAATTCTCAAAGCTATTCTTGAGTCGCATAAAAAGAGTGGTGGTGTTAGCTTACTTGGAGATCCTCCTTTTAATGAAGAGGCGAAGAGGATACTTTCATATGCAAAAGAGGAAGCACAACAACTTGGTCATGGGTATGTTGGAACAGAGCATCTTCTTTTGGGTATTTTAAAAGATACTGAAAGTGTTGCAGCTCAAATTCTTTTTAGTTTTGACCTTGATATTGACAAAGTGAAAGATGAAATTCTTGCAATCCTCTCTGCAGGCGAAGAAGTAAAAACAAAAACTCAGAAATCAAAGACTCCAACCTTAGATCGTTTTTCTCGTGATATTACTAAATTAGCACGTGAAGGAAAGCTCGACCCTATAATAGGGAGAGAGAAAGAAATAGAGCGTGTGATCCAAATTTTATGCAGGCGTAAGAAAAATAATCCCGCTCTTATAGGGGAACCTGGTGTCGGTAAGACTGCTATAGTTGAGGGGCTTGCACAACGTATTGTAACTGGTAAGGTTCCTGAGGTGCTTCAGAATTCAAGAGTACTTGCTCTTGACTTAGCAGCTGTTGTTGCTGGGACAAAATACAGGGGCCAATTTGAGGAGCGATTAAAAGCTGTGCTTAATGAAATACAAAAATCGCCTAATGTGATTGTTTTTATAGACGAACTCCACACTCTTGTTGGAGCGGGTGCAGCTGAGGGGGCTATTGATGCTTCAAATATGTTGAAACCTGCACTTGCAAGGGGTGAGATTCATTGTATTGGGGCTACTACTTTAAATGAGTACAGGAAATATGTAGAAAGGGATGGTGCCCTTGAGCGCAGATTTCAATCTGTGCAAGTTGAACCACCAACTTTAGAGGATACAATAAAAATATTACGAGGGTTAAAGGAGAAGTATGAGCTGCACCACGGTGTGAAATACGAGGATAGTGCTCTTGTGGCTGCAGCTACACTTTCTGATAGATATATATCTGATAAATTTATGCCTGACAAAGCAATAGATATAATAGATGAAGCAGGAAGTAGAGTTAAATTAAGGAAGCTGCCAAAAAGTTCATCCCAACTTAATTTACTTGAGAAAAAACTTATAGAGCTCAAAAGATTGAAAGAAGACGCAGTAAATCACCAAAAATTTGAGGAAGCCGCGCGCCTGAGGGATGAGCAGCATAAACTTGAGCAACAGATTCAATTTGAGAAAGAACAAAAGCCAGTTGGTAGGGTTAGGGAGGAGGATATAAGATACGTCATCTCAGTATGGACTGGTGTTCCACTTCTCAAGCTTAAACAAGAAGAGCAGGAAAGGTTAATTAGGATGGAGGAAGTGCTAAAAGGTAAAGTAGTAGGTCAAGATGAGGCTATTCGGGCATTAACGCGTGCTATAAGAAGGTCAAGGACAGGGCTTAAAGATTTGAGGCGTCCAATTGGTAGTTTCATATTCTTAGGACCGACAGGCGTTGGCAAAACTTATCTTGCAAAGAAGCTTGCCGAATTTTTATTTGACTCTGAGAGCGCCCTAATAAGATTTGATATGAGCGAGTATATGGAGAAATTTAATGTTTCCCGTCTTATAGGTGCACCTCCCGGATATGTAGGATACGAAGAAGGAGGGCAACTTACTGAACGTATCAGGAGGAGGCCTTACTCTGTTGTTTTACTCGATGAGATTGAGAAGGCTCATCCTGATGTATTTAATATTTTGCTACAAATCTTTGACGAAGGTATTTTAACAGACTCTTTTGGCCGGAGGGTTGACTTTAAGAATGCAATTCTCATAATGACATCTAACATTGGGACAAGGGAGCTTAAGAGAGCAAAGATTGGGTTTGAGACAAAAGATGAAGCAATAGATTATGAATCAATGAAAAGTAGATTATTAGAGGAAGTAAAAAAAGTTTTTAGACCCGAGTTCTTAAATAGGATTGATGAAATTCTTGTATTTAGGGCACTTGGAAGGTCTGAGATGGGTAAAATAGTTGATTTACTTTTTTCAGAACTTCAACTCCGTATGAAAGAGAAAGGTATAGCCCTTGTTTTAGACAATAGTGCGAAAGAGCTACTGATAGATGAAGGTTTTGACCCCAATTTTGGCGCCCGTCCCCTAAAAAGGACAATGGAGAGGATGCTTGAAGACCCAGTATCTGAGAAAATACTTGAAATAGGATTTAAGAGAGGGACCAAAATAATAGTGGTACGAAACAAAGAGAAGTTGGATTTCGTGGTTGAATCTACTCATAAAGTAACTGTTGAGAAATGACAAGGACAAAGAAAGATATTGTAAATGAGGTTGCTAAGCTTACAGGATTTACTCAAAGAGAGGTTGGGGCTATTGTAAATTCATTCTTAAATGTAATCTCTAAGACCTTATTGGCTGACAATAGAATTGAGCTACGTGGATTTGGTGTGTTTATTCGAAAACATCGTAACCCAAAACAGGCAAGAAATCCAAAGACCGGTAAATCTGTGATGGTGCCAGAAAGGTTTGTTCCTGTATTTAAACCATCTAAAATATTAAAAGAGAGACTCAAGTGAAGATAGATAATTTTATAAAGTATATAAAAGATGTTGAAAAGTTGTGAGGTGAATTATGCCTTGTGGTAAAAAAAGAAAAAAAAGGAAAATGTCCACCCATAAGAGAAAAAAGCAAAGAAAGTTGCATAGGCATAAGAAAAAGTTTAAGGTCGGTCATTAAAAGAGATTGGATTTATAACTACTATATTTTGCTCCAGGAGTTATATTTATAGATTTTAATTACTTAAAATAGCTCCTTTTGTTTTTTACTATAAATTGAATAGGTGAATTTTGCAAGTTCTTTAACCCCAAGCCAAATACAGTGCACTCCTTGTTAGCAGAGAAGCTACCAGTAAAAATAGTAATATTAGAGGAAAAAATCTTGACAAATTAGAAGTTTGCAATACTATTAGCTTAAAAGGAGGAACTATGCTCTTTATGACTATGCTTGATATTATACCGGGTAAGGCGGAGGATATGTTTTATTTGGTTAAAAAGGTTAAACCGCCCGAGTGTATAAAGGTACACCAGTTTTTGAAGCTATTTGGGAAGCCTGATTTTGTAATAATATATGAAGCACCAACTGAAAATGATGCAATGGACTTTGTCCTTAAATTTACATCCTGTAGTACAACGAGAACATCACTCTGCAATCCTGTTTAGTGAGATGAGAAATAAGGAGCTTGCTATCATATTTAATAAAATTGGAGACGCCCTCGAGCTTAAAGGAGAAATGGTGTTTAAAATAGGAGCTTATCGTAAAGCTGCTAAAGCCATTGAGGATTTGACTGAAGATGTAGAAGTCATGTGGAAGGATGGTAGACTCATGACAATCCCCGGTGTTGGAGAGGGTATTGCAAAGAAGATTGACGAATACCTTCGCACAGGTAAGATGAAAAAATATGATGAAGCTATGGAAGGTATTTCTGATGGACTACTTTCTTTACTTTCAATCCAAGGCATGGGACCAAAGACATTGAAACTTGCTCATGAAAAGCTTGGTGTGGCTTCAATTTCTGACCTTAAAAGAGTTTTGGACGATGGCTCACTTGCATTACTTCCAGGAATGGGGAAGAAGAAGGTTGATAACATCAAGAAGGGACTTGAAGTTTTTAGTGCCGAAGAGCGTCGTATCTCACTCGGTGTTGCTTTACCACTTGTTGAAGAAATAATTGAATGGATGAAGAAAAGTGAAGTAGGTGATATTTCACCAGCAGGTTCTCTTAGAAGGATGAAAGAGACTATTGGAGATATAGATATTCTTGCTACAGGTAAAAATGGCTCCGAAATAATTGAGCACTTTACAAGGTTTCCGAGAGCCGATAGAGTGCTTACAAAAGGGTCAACAAAAGGCTCAATTATTGTTAAAGAGGGGCATCAAATTGATTTAAGAGTTGTCCCAGAAGATTGTTATGGGGCGGCACTCCAGTATTTTACTGGCTCAAAAGCACACAATATTAAGCTACGTACTATTGCTAAGGAGCGTGGACTAAAAATATCCGAATATGGTGTGTTTAAACGGGATAAGAAGATTGCTGGAATTCATGAGGCTGATGTTTATGCAGCATTAGGGCTCTCATGGATACCACCTGAGTTACGCGAAGATAGGGGTGAGATTGAAATCCCTGAATTACCTCATATTGTGAACTACGATGAGATAAAAGGTGACTTGCATATCCATTCTAAATATTCTGATGGCTCACATTCAATTGAAGAGATTGCAGAGTTTGCTAAAAATCTGGGCTACAGTTACATTGCTATAACTGACCATTCAAAGTCTGCAAGATATGCAGGCGGAATTGATGAAAAAGAACTTAAACGCCAAGCCGAAGAAATAGAAAAAGCCGAAAGAAAATTTGGGATTAGGATTTTAAAAGGGATTGAAGTTGAGCTTAAAAAAGATGGCACAATTGACTTCGCTGATTCAATACTTGAGAACCTTGATATAGTGATAGCCGCAATTCACACCTTCCCTAAAGAGATGGACATGACTCCCGCTATAATAGCTGCTTGCAGAAATCAATGGGTAGACATTATTGCTCATCCTACAGGGAGACTTATATCAAGGAGGGAAGGGTATAAAGTGGACATGGATAAGGTAATAAAGGCGGCAGGAGAAACTAATACACTTCTTGAGCTAAATTGTTACTACGACCGGCTTGACCTCTCTGATATAAATGCAAAACGAGCAAAAGATGGTGGAGTAAAACTTGTGCTTGGCTCTGATGCCCATAGCCTTGGGATGCTTCGCTCAATAAGATTTGGAGTAGGTGTAGCTCGTAGGGCATGGCTTAGTAAAGATGACATAATAAATGCTTCAAAAGAGCCCTGGAAATACTTGAAACATAGTAAAAGGGACTTTTTATAAACATGTTATTAGGAGGTAGAACATGTTGATAAGATACGAAGGCAATCCGATTCTCAAGCCTATTAGTGAACATCCATGGGAATCGCGAATGGTGTATAATTGTGCAGCAGTGCATGAGGGGGGTAAAGTTCATCTCGTATACAGAGCACGTGGTGTAGATGGTGGTACCTCAAGATTTGGGTATGCCTCAAGTAAGGATGGCTTCCATATAGATGAAAGGTTAGCTGAGCCTATCTTTTGTGGTGACCCTGCTAGTGATTTTGAATGCTTTGGGTGTGAGGATCCGAGGCTTACTAAGATTGGTGATAGATTTTACATGTGTTATACTGCGTATGGTTTAGTTCCTGGCATATCAAGGAGGGTTGGTGCAATTCAGATAGGTATAACCTCTATTTCAGTCAATGATTTTATAAATCATAGATGGAATTGGGGCGAGAGGATTTACCCTTTCCCGCGAGTTGATAACAAAGACGCTTGTATTTTTCCTGAAAAAATTGGCGGTAAGTGGGTTATGTATCATCGTATACCTCCGCATATATGGGTCGCTTATTCGGATGATTTAAAAGAGTGGGATGGCTTGAAAATAGTGATGAGTCCACGAGGGGATTGGGAATACTTCAAGCTTGGTGCTGGCTGTCCTCCTATTAAGACAGATAAGGGGTGGCTATTCATATACCATGCTGTAAGCCGTGATTTCCACTACCGGCTTGGACTTGCTCTTGTAGATATTAAAAATCCTGAGAAGATAATTAAAAGGTGTAAGGAGCCACTACTTGAGCCAAAGGAACCTTATGAAAAGTATGGTAATGTCTCTAATGTTATTTTCACATGCGGTGCAGTTGTGATTGATGGTACATTATTTCTTTACTATGGTGGGGCAGATACTGTCATTTGTGTAGCTACTGCCAAAGTTTCAGACCTTTTGGATTTGGTTTTGAAATAGATTACACGCAAGTTATTTCAAATATTACAGTCCCACCACGGGTGTATTTACATGGATTAAGACATTGGATATAAGCGTGTGATGAGTTAGTTGATAGTCCTAAGTCTTGTGGGTTTGTACCTCTTGAAAGTGCAACATAATAAGGCATAATTGAGGTAAGTGAATGCATGCATAGAGTAATAGGGGAGTTTAATTTATAGCCTTCTTCAATAAAGAATTCATCTCTTACTCTATAAACTGGACACTGCCCATTTATCTCTTTAACCCTTATTCTAAGTCTCACTTATATTTCTCTCTCTTCAGGTATAACTTCTTTTAAGAACTTATCAGGTGTGATTTTTCTCTTATACTGTATTCTTATCCTCTCTTTTGAGATTTCTTTGTATTCCTTGCCAAGCTCTTTGAGGAGACTTTTGAGATTTTTCCTTAATTCCTCTATTTCACGCCTAAGTTCACGAATTTCTTCCATATATTCTTTTGTTGGTGGCCAGAAAAATTTCCATTCATATTCACGAGGTTCCCTTTCACCTAATATCACATTTAATACATCCACTTTTCGTTTCCTAAACAGTTTTATTTTAACAGGTTTACACGGTTTTTCCGATATAATTTGCTTGAGGTCATCGAAATTGCCTATCTTTTTATTATCTATCTCCATTATTATATCACCGGCTTTAATTCCTACACTATCAGCGGGCGATTCTTCTACTACATCTGTTACAAGAACTCCGTAATCTATCCCAATTGCTACTTGCATAGGCAAAGTAATTTCTTGAATATAGACTCCAAGCCATCCTTCTTTTTCTGCTCCAAAAGTCGCAGATGCAATAATCCCAATAATAATCGGGATAAATAGTCCAATAAATTGGAGACCTGCATATTTTTTAGTACGCATAATTCGCCTCCTTACTCATTCATTGTCTCAAGGAATTCTTGGTTGTTTTTAGTTCTTGATATCCGTTCTATCATGAGCTCCATTGCTTCAATTTGGTTCATCTCAAGCAATATACGTTTTAAGATGTTAATTCTCTTAAGTTCATTTTCTGGCAATAAGAGCTCAGTCTTTCTTGTTCCCGATTTATTCAAGTCAATTGCTGGGTATATCCCCCTATTTGCAAGCCCACGGTCAAGCACAAGTTCCATATTTCCGGTTCCCTTAAATTCTTCAAAGATTACTTCATCCATTCTTGACCCTGTTTCAATGAGAGCAGTAGCAATAATGGTTAAAGACCCGCCCTCTTCTGTATTTCTTGCTGCACCAAAGAATCTTTTAGGACCTCGCAAAGCTTCTGCATCTACTCCACCAGATAGTGTTCTACCTGAGTGAGGCAGCACTGTATTATGTGCCCTTGCAAGTCTTGTTATGGAGTCTAGTAAAATGACAACATCCTTTTTCTGTTCAACTAATCGTTTTGCCTTTTCTAATACTATATTTGCAACCTGAACATGGCGGTCCGGAGCCTCATCAAAAGTTGAAGATACAACTTCTGCTTTAACATGACGCCTTGTATCTGTCACCTCTTCCGGCCTTTCATCAACAAGTAGTATAATAGGAATTATCTCTGGATGGTTTTCTGTTATAGAATTAGCAATTTTCTGCAATAAAATAGTTTTTCCTGCCCTTGGTGGAGATACAATTAACCCCCTTTGTCCCTTACCTATTGGTGCGAGAAGGTCAACAATTCTCATTGATAAGTCTTCATCCTTCCTTTCAAGTTTTATTTTCTCTGTAGGATGCAATGGAGTAAGCTCATCAAATGGGACCCTGTTTTTAGAAGATTCTGGTGATTCAAAATTAACTGCCTCAATTTTTAATAGAGCAGGATAGCGTTCTGAATTCTTTGGCGGTCTCACTTCTCCCATAACTGTATCACCTGTACGTAGGTTGAATCGTTTAATTTGTGTGTTAGAAACATATATATCTTTTGGACTTGCAAGATACGCATTGGAAGGTGACCTTATAAATCCATATCCGTTAGGAAGAGTCTCAAGTATACCGCTTCCAAACATTAATCCGTTTCGTTCTATCTCGTTCTTCATAATTTCAATAATGAGCTCGTCTTTACCAAGTTTTTTTACATCTTGGACTCCAATTTTTTGAGCCATTTTTTGGAGCAAAGATATAGATTTATTTTGAAGTTCTGCAATATCCATTTATTTACACCCCTCTAATCTGCCTCGCCTTGACTCAACGAGGCAAAACGAGAGAGTTTTTCCCACTCTTTATCAACCTCAGCTTGGATTTCATCTATTATTTTTTGGTTTGCTGGGGTGAATAGATGTCTAAATCTACCTTGTAATTTCATCCATTCCTTGACTGTAACCTCTTTTCTTGGACGATGATTTATTTTGTATTTGCCATTTTCAACTTCGTAAAGGGGCCAGAATTTAGACTCTACTGCAAGCCGTGCTATCTCAATTGTCATATCCGGTGGAAATCTCCATCCAAGTGGACATGGGGAGAGAACATTTATAAATGTAGGGCCATCTGTATTTAATGCTTTTTCTACCTTCCGTGTAAAATCTGCCCAATGAGATGGAGATGCCTGAGCTACATAAGGTGCACCGTGTGCTGCGATAATCTCAGTTAAATTCTTTCTGAATTGTGGCTTACCCGGTATAACAGTACCTGCAGGTGATGTAGTTGTATGTGCACCGCGAGGGGTAGCAGATGAGCGTTGTATCCCTGTGTTCATATAGGCTTCGTTGTCGTAGCAAATATATAGAAATCTATGCCATCTCTCAATTGCACCTGATAGAGCTTGTATCCCTATATCATATGTTCCACCATCACCTCCAATTGCAATGAAGTTCCATTTATCTTTTATCTTACCTTTACGTGTTAGAGCCTTGTAAGCTGCTTCAACACCTGATATTACAGCAGCCGCATTTTCAAATGCTACATGCATATATGGAATATTCCATGCAGTATATGGATAAATTGTAGTCACTACTTCCATACAGCCTGTAGGTAGAACAAACACAGTGTTCTTACCCGCTACACAGATGGTTTGGTTTATTATTATTGTCCCACCGCATCCCCCACATGCTCTATGTCCACCTGTAAATAGGCCAGCATTCTTTGAAAGCTCTTTTAAACTTGGCATTAATAACCTCCTTATTTATGAGATTGCTTCGCTTACGCTTGCAATGACATTATTCTCTCAGTCCAATATAATCAACTGGTTTATCTATTTTACCGGTTTTCTTAATCTCTTCGCCTTTTAATACCACATTGGTAATTTGTTCTACATCTATATCTCTTCCACCGAGTCCGTAGATGTAATTGACAAGGAGTGGTCGTGTACGACTATTGTAGAGAGCGGAGCGTAGTTCTACATAAATAGGACCGCCCATCGTGCTCATTGTATCCGACCTGTCAAGGACAATCAATAGTTTAGCTGTAGAAAGCCCGACAAGTCGGGATAATTCATCTTGTGGAAATGGACGCATTACATGAATCTTTAAAAGACCCACTTTTACTCCGTTTTTTCTTAAATTGTCAATAACAACTCTTGCCGTCCCACAAGTTGAGCCACATGCTACAAGAACAATCTCAGCATCATCAAGTTTGTATGCCTCAAAGAAGCCGTATTTTCTACCAAATCTCTTTGCAAACTCCTCTGCTACGCGCTTAATGACCGGCTTTGATAGATACATTGCCTCTATCTCTTGTCGTTTATGTTCAAAGAAGTAATCTTGCAAATCTAACGGTCCCACTGTTATTGGATTTTTACTAAATAAAGAATAAGGTGAGCGAGGTTCACCAATAAAATTCTGTACCTCTACATCCTCAAGTGTTTCTATTCTTTGCATACAATGTGATATGATAAAGCCATCTGTAGAAACCATACATGGTAGGAAAGCTTCTTCTGATACCCTTACTGCTTGAATTATAGAATCATACGCATCTTGTGAGTCTTCAGCATAAATCTGAATCCAGCCTGCTTCCCTCGACCCCATTGTATCCGAATGGTCGCAATGTATGTTTATAGGTGACGAGAGTGACCGGTTTACTTCACATATTACAATTGGAACACGCAGCCCTGCAGCAATGTATAGAATTTCGTGCATCAATGCTAACCCTTGAGAGGCTGTTGAAGTCATCGTCCTTGCACCTGCAGCAGCTGCTCCTATACAAGCTGATATTGCAGAATGCTCAGATTCTGTGGGAACAAATTCTGTATCTACAAGCCCATCGGCAACAAATGAAGCAAAAAGTTGGACTATCTCAGTCGCAGGAGTTATAGGATATGCTGCAACTACATCCGGGTTTATTTGCCGCATAGCTTCAGCCATCGCTTCATTACCTGTTAAAGCACGGATTGGCATTATTACCTCCTTTCTAACTCCATTTTTATTGCCCCTTTCGGACATTCAACAGCACAAATACCGCAACCTTTGCAATAATCTAAATCTATTCCCTTCATCTCACCATTTTCTACAATAATTGAGGAATCCGGACAATATATAAAGCAAAATAGACATGAATTACACTTCTCCTTATCCCATATAGGTTTTTGAGACCGCCAGTCGCCCGTCTTAAATTTACGGGCACTACCCGGTTCAGTAATTATAGTGCCTATAGGAAGTTCCTTCCAGCTTAGTTTTGACATTTGAGTTTTGACATTTGAGTTTTTTATCATCCCTTTTTCACCTCCCCGTAAGCTCTCTTTATTGATTCAATGTTTCCCTTGACAATTTCAGGGTCACCTCTAAACTTTTTTTCAAGCTCTTTTTTGGTGTATTCAACTAAGGCATCAACTTCTATAATCTTTGTCGCATTTACCAGAGCGCCAAGCATCGGTGTATTTGGTAGTTCTTTACCAATTGTTTCACGAGAGATTTTGGAAGCATCTACTGTAAATACCTTCCCCCCCTTTAGACCGAGCTTCTTTCGAATTTCTGTAGGAGATAGGGAAGTATTCACAAGAATGGTACTGTCCGGTTTTAGTCCGTCAGTGATTGGTTGAGTATCTAATAAAGTAGGGTCAAGTACAACCACCACTGTAGGTTCCTTAATTCCACAATGTATGGTAATTGGCGAATCAGATAGCCTATTAAATGCTTGGACAGGTGCACCCGTCCTTTCGGGCCCATATTCTGGGAATGCCTGTAAATACTTGCCAGTTGATATAGCAGCTTCACCAAATAATAGAGCTGCGGTCTTTGCACCTTGTCCCCCTCTTCCATGCCACCTTATCTCAAATATCTCGCTCATATTGTCTCCCTCATTTTTTTAAAAATAATGTCTTTAAGTCTTCAACATTGAGTCCAGTCCCGATGTATCGGGATATTAAGCCTTGAACTTCCTCTTGTGCCTTTTGACGAGCATCGTTTGATGCAGCCTTTATTAGGTCTTCAAGGAATCTCAAGTCTTTCAACTTGATAAGTTCAGGTGAAATGTTAACTTCAATTACATCCTGATTCCCATTAACCACTATTTTTACAAGGCCACCACCAGCAGAGCCCTCAATTCGTTTGCTCTTTAACTCTGATTGGATAGTTGTAATTACATGCTGGGCTTCCTGAATCTTCTTAAATATTTGGTCAAAATCTGCCACTTTTATGGTTTTATTGGCTCTGCATTAAATATCTTAATTGCTTTTTGAACTATTGGCTCGTCTAATAAGCTACCTGGTTTACTATGATACCCAAATACGATATGAATGGGTTCATTAGTAATTTCGGAGAGCTTATTTTCGATGAGCGATAGTTTTTCTTCTACTTTAGTTTTGAAAAATTCATTCCTATATGTAACAAGGAGCTCTCCATTTGAGAGTCCAACTGGAGTACCCTGAATAAGAAAACTACTAAGGGAAGGATTTTCTTCCTCTATCTTCTTTATAAGTGATTTCCATATAGCTTCAAAAGATGGTTCTTGGGGTGCAGATTCGGCTGGGAGGATAGACTCGACAGATTCAGCAGCTCGGGGTGATACCTCACCAAGATGAGATAAAATTTCATCAATTGAGACCTGGGTACAACTTGAAACTCTTACTAAAGCCTGCTCTAAATATATTTCTGGAGATAAAACACCACGCATTTCTTTTTCTGTATCAAACAAGAACTTTATAATTCTCAAAATGTGGTGTGAATCAAACTGACTTGCTTGTTTTATATACGGGTCTAAAAATTCAGGCTCCTCGTGTAGGGGTGTATTGCAATACGCCCCTACTTTAATGAGAAAAATAGTCCGTAGATGATCGATAAGACCATCAATGAACTCTTTTGGGGCAACTCCCCGGTCTATTGTAGTTCGGACTAAGGTAAGTATAGAAGACAAATCTCTTTGAACAATTGAGTCCACAAGTTTAAAGAAAATAGTAGTTTCAGGCAATCCCAATACATCTTGCACATCTTTTTCCTTTATCTTGCCTTGAGCATATGGAATAAGTTGGTCAAACATACCCAATGCATCACGTAATGAGCCGTCTACTTTTTGGGCTATCAAATGAGAGGCACTCTCTTCAATCTCCACTCCTTCAAGTGTGGCTACTTTATTTATTTGGGTAATTATCTCATTCACACCAATTTTTCTAAAATTAAACCTTTGACACCGTGAAAGGATTGTAAATGGTATTTTGTACGGAGCAGTAGTAGCAAATACAAAAACCACATGCTTTGGTGGTTCCTCAAGTGTTTTAAGTAACGCATTGAAGGCTGGTTCAGTTAACATATGTACTTCATCAATTATATATATTTTATATCGGCTGTGAGTAGGTACATACCTCACTCTTTCTCTTAATTCTCTTATCTCATCAATACCACGATTAGATGCACCATCAATTTCAAAAACATCAAGCGACCTACCGTCTCGAATCGATTGGCATGACTTGCATAAGTTGCAGGGCGTAGGAGTTGGCCCTTGAGCACAATTTAACGCTTTTGCAAGTATTCTTGCCATAGTAGTCTTGCCTACTCCTCTAGGACCAGCGAATAGGTAAGCTGAGGCAATCCGGTTAGCTCTTATCCCATTTATAATAGTCTGTGTAATATGAGGTTGCCCAATTACCTCATCAAAGGTTTGCGGTCTGTATTTAAGGACAAAAACCTGATACACGAGAATTAAATGACTATATTAAGTTGAATCAGTGCTTATCAACTTCATTGAGGTAGACAGAGTGAAACCAACCTTCTACCCAGTTTTAACTGAAGGTAATATCCTTTAGTCCAAATCAATGACAGATACATAGACTGGATTAAATAATGGATTACATTTAATTAATTATTTGTATAGATTAAAGTCTTCGCCATTTATGGAAAACTGATTATTGGGTATAGTTACTATATTATAATTAACCATTTTTGTCAAGTTTTTTATTAAAATTTTTTTTCACAATATAAGAGTTTGGTTTATCAAACCCTAATTTATTGGACATCATTTTTGAAGCCAACAAGATTTGAACCCGTAAATTTTATTATGGAGGCGGGGGGATTTGAACCCCTGACCCCCTGCATGCGAAGCAGGTGCTCTCCCACTGAGCTACACCCCCAATTTCAAAGTATGATTTTTATGTACGAACTCTTATAGACTTCGTCAGTAAAACCTGAGACATTAACAATTGAATTCTTAGGCACAATTATACGATTTAGTAGCCAATCTGCTATTACCTTAGCACGAGTACCTGAAATGGACTCATCAATTGAATAGACTTGGACAGTAATTTTACGTGTGTAAAGTTTTTTTACAATATCTGCCGATTCCTGAAGCAATTGCTCACCCTCTTCAGTTATATTTGTGGAGCCCTTAGACTCCCACACTCTGTTACCATTCAATGCAATTATCCATTCACCACCTTCTTTGTATAAGATACCCTTTACAACAAGTGTACGCCCCACTACTCGTGATAAGTTGCCGAGTGAGTCTTTTGCTTCTGCAGAGTAAAAATAAGTAATACCAGGATTCAGCATCTTGCCATCATCACCTCTACCATCCCAGTAAATATTTTTAGGTGGTGGTCCATTTGACTCGTAAACCCTGAACTGGTTGCCTATCTCATCTGTTATGAAGAGTTTCCAAGATACAACATCATAACCATACATAGGATGAAATAGGGCAATGTAATCTCGTACAATACCCTGAAGCCAGAGCTTTATTAATTGGTCAGATGATAAAGTAGGAAAAAGAGCTGATGCTAAGTTTGAGTTTATTTCAAGTTGTCTGTCATAAATATATTCGCCCCTCTTTATATAAGAAGTGGCTGCTTCAAACGGGTCAAATTCTAACTTAATATATGGTTTCTTTTCTAATATCTTACCTATAAATTTGCCCTTCACTTCATGTACTTCTTTACCTTGAGGTGGGACTTCCTCTTTTGGTTCCTGTGCAAACCCGGTATGGATGTATAGCGATATACTCATACAGATAATTATTGTAAAAATTAATAAAAATAAGTGTCTCATCTAACCAATTACAAAACGAAAAGAGATATAGCCCGATGTTGTTATAGGGAGCTCTTTCCATTTCCAACGTTCCCTTATCCAGTTTATCACTTGATTATCCCAATCAGGATAACCTGTTGTAGATATTACCAGTGCCATTCCTATCATTTTGCCATCAGGTCCTACTTTTAACTGAAGTTGTAAAAAAGCAGATATACCACGCCGTAATGCCCAATCCGGATAATGGGGGAGAGGGGCTTCAAGTTGTTCTCTGTCTTTAAGCTCACCTGATATCTGAACTTCAGTTTTTGGCTTTGGTTTCTCAGCCGGTTTTATCTCTTCTAATAAAGTAGGTTTTTTAGATTCAGTGAAGGCACGCTTAAACTCTTCCTGTTCTTTCCGGATGTCGGATGCCTTTGCACGCTCAAGTTCTATTTTGCCGCCCTCACCACCAGGTAAAGCAGTTCCTGGCGTAGTCCATATTCCTACTCTCTTTTCCAGAGTCGCAGCTCTTGGAAGGACGATTCTATCTTCTTGTAATATTTCTTGCGTCGTCTTCTGTGATTTGCTAATTCTTAAAACCTCTATCTCACCAGTTTCACCTATATCGAGCTTCTCGTACTGATCTATATTTATAGCTACTTGGGTTTTGTGCAGTTCTATCATTTTAGACACATCTATTATTTCTTCGGGTTTTGCTACTTCTAACGGACGTGCTATTTGGGCGAGCTTTTTTAAATCCTCTTCAGATATCTTTTGTTCAAGTTTCTCTTTCTTTTCAAACATATCCTTTAATTTTTCCTTTAGCCCTACTGTTGGTTCCTTTGGAGTTATTAGTTTACGTTCTTCCTCTTTTCTTTCTTCTCTTTTTTTCTCTATTTCTTTTTTCTTCTCACGCTCCTCTACATATTCTATTCCGTATATCTTTCTTTTAGAGCGTTCCTGCAGCTCTTTTTGGAATTGGAAAAAGAATATACCTGTTCCATGCAGGAATGCTGCAATTGACAGGCATATGATATATCTTCTATCCACTATTTTCTACCTTTTTGTTCTGTTGCTATTCCCACTCTTTTAGCACCAAAAACTTTTGCAGCCCTCAAAATGTCAAGGACTACGCCATGACGAACGTATTTATCTGCCCGAATGATAACCATTTTGTCAGGTTCAGCTTTTATTTTAGATTCAAGTATTTTCATTGCTTCCTCAATAGTGGTATCTATATCACAAACTGCAATCAAGCCTTCAGCAGAAACAGTTACAGTTATGTTATCCTCCTCACGCTGCTCAACTGTGCGAGCTTCAGGGAGGTCAACTTTTATTTTACTGGGTATTGCTATTATTGGGATGGTGACCATCAAAGTCATCAGAATTGTAAAGGAGATATCACATAAAGGTGATAGATTCATCACTGCTCTACGGACCTTCATTTTAGTTATGTTTTTCGTTTTAGAAGACAGACTTTCTCAGCTCCACATTGGGTTGCACGGTCTATCATATCAACCACTTGGTAATGGTAAAGACCTTCATCAGCTGAGATTACACATAGACGGTCTATACTCCTTAGCAATAGTTGACGTATAAGCTCGTTTTGGATTGCAGTATCAGGTGGCATCTTTTCATTATTTATATAAACCATACCAGCTTTATCAATATGAATATTAAGTTTAAGCTCTGTCTTCTTTTCGTCTTGCTCAGGTTGTGCTCTTGTTAAAGCAGGGGCTGAAACTGTTATATTTGTCTGATACATGTTAGGGATAAATATCATAAAAAAGCAAATAATAAGGAGTGCTACATTTATACCTGGAACAAGTGCTTCTGAGGCTTCAGATGGATTTGGTCTCTCTAAGATGATAGTAAGTTTCCTCCTTATTTTCTCAGATACAGTTTTATCTATTAAATTAGCTTGAGATAAAACCCTTAATATTGAACTACCCACGATTTTCATCTCATCCTTTACGGCATCTACTTTACCAGAGAAGAACCCAAATGCTATAGCTGATGGAACAGCTATAATAATACCAATTGCAGTTGTTAATAATGCTACAGCTATCCCAGCCATCATTGCAGTTGGAGTGCCACCACCAGTTGCTGCCATAGATGAAAAAGCGTGTACAATACCTATAACTGTCCCTAATAGCCCAAGTAATGGAGCAATGAAGGAAATTATAGAGAGAACACCTACATGTGACTCAAGAGATGCTCTTTCCCTTAATTGCGTTTTCTCAATCCCTTTTAAAATTTCACCCCTTGGCAGGCCAGCAAATTGGATTATATCTTTTGTCATCCTTCCTATAGGGTGATTTGTTGAATTACAGTACTCCACAGCTTCTTTTAGTTCACCGTTCTGAATTAAGCTCCTTATCCGTTTTAAGAAGGACGAAGTCTTTAATTTAAGTTTTGCAAAGTATACAGACCTTTCAAACATAGTTCCTAAAGAGATCACCGAGATAACAATGAGGATGATGATTGATGGGCTACTTACTAACTTTAAGAAAGGAACGCCAAGCATTATTTCTTTCCCAATTTATCGGGATTAAGATTTTTGGGTCTTCCAAATGTGTTCAGAAAGTGTTATAACAAGTTCTTTACTACCTATCTCTATTTCTGAACTAAGTGCATCTACTCTACCTGAGAACATACCAAATGTTATAGCAGCAGGTACTGCAATGATAATCCCAATTGCAGTTGTAAGGAGAGCTACAGCAATACCTGATAACATAGCTGCAGGGTCAGCACCACCAGCTGCTGCCATAGCAGAGAATGCTTGAATAATACCTATTACTGTACCTAAAAGACCAAGAAGAGGGGCAATGAACGCAGTTATTGATAGGATACCTACCCTTTTCTCAAGTATTCCACGTTCTTTTGTATGTGCTTCCTCAATAGCATCGTAAACATCGTCACGCCCAAGTTCTGCATGCGCAAGCCCATTTGCAATCACATTAGCAAGAGGATGATACGCAGATTCGCATACTTTTAGGGCTTTCTTGACACCACCTTTGGCAAGCGCAATTTTTATACTTTCCATAAATTCTTTGGTATCAAACTTTACTCTCCTTAAACTAATCCATCTCTCAATTATTATAACTATAGCAACTACTGCCAGGAATTCGAGAATAGCTATCGATGGGTTTATTACAAGCTTTAATATTGGAATACCTATAATTTGCATTTTACAGTTTTAAATATCTCCATATTATAATATATTCTAAAATTAAGACTTGTCAAGTAAAAGTCACTCTTTTTTAAATTTTTCTATTAACTTCTCGCCCTTATCTTTTTCGCCTATGTTTTTATAGCAAACACCAAGATAATAGCCTGCATCCTTATATTTCTTGTAATTTGGATATTCATTTACTATTTTTTCAAATGCTCCTATAGCTTCATTATATTTAGTAAGATTAAAGTAAGTAGCACCCAACTGGAAGTATACATCGGCAATTTTTGAGTCTTTAGGAAAGTAATATAAGAACTTTTGGCACTCCTCTATTCTCTTTTCTGAATTACCTAAAATTCCATAGATTGATATTATAAAATATTGGGCTTCAGCCGCCTTTTCAGACTCAGGAAAGTCTACTACAAGTTTTTGAAATTCTTGGATAGATTCCTCGTATTTTTCATCATTGTAGAGTTGGGCAGCAATTTGCCATTGGGCATCAGCAGCAACTGTGGAACCGGGGTAGAGCTTAATCAGTTGCTTTAAAGCATCTGGATTCTCTTGTCCCCACATATAATAAGAAGTCTCTATTTGATTCTTTGCCTGAACCGCAAGTGAATCTTCTGGGTATAAATCTACAACTTTCTGAAATTCTCGTATAGCATCCTGAAACAGGTGTGCAGTGTAATAAGTAGCACCTATCTGAAATTGGGCTTCACGTGTAATTGGAGAGTCAGGGTATCTGTTAAGTATTATCCTATAATAGTTGATTGCATTGTCATACTTTCCTGCGAGATAATATGTACGAGCAAGCTCAAATGCAGCCTGAGGTGCGTTATCACAATCTGGATAATCTGAAAGCACTTTCTCCCAGTATTGTATTGTATTTGCATATTTGCCGAGTGATGCAAGTGCCTTCCCACCATGATAGTAAGCATTGCCGGCAAGCTTTGATTTAGGATAAAGCTCACCTACCCCAAATAGAAAAGCAGTATATGCATCTTCAAAATTACCGCCATTAAATGAAGCTATACCCCAACCGTAAATGGATGAAATTGCAAGAGAGCTATCAGTAGCACCCCATCTATCATAAGCTTCCTTTAGCATAGCATGAGCTACATCAGTCCTACCTTCCTCAAGTATACACCATGCTTTACCTATGTAGGCAGGCCCCTCTAAAGCCTTGTAAGACTTTATGACCTCATCGTACAAATTCTGGGCTTGCTGGTACTTACCAAGGTAATAATACAATTCAGCTAAGAAAAGTTTTGCCCTACCTACCCATATGCCTTCTTTATTATCTAATATTCTGTAAAATGAAGCACCAGTCACTACTCCATCTGAGTAACTGCCTAACTGATTGTAGCAAAATAGCATCATCGCATAAGATGGAATAAGAACTTCTGAGCCAGGGAATAACTTTAAAACACGCTGGTAGTGTTCAATTGCTTCTATATATCTACCTTGAACAAAGTTAGCAGTGCCAGCTAAATAATCACCAAGACCAGCAAAATTGCCAGTTGGATAAATAGAGGCCATCTGTTGAAACGCAATCTGTGCCCCAAGTGTGTCCTGTCTTAAAAGATAAGTTTGTCCATACATTATATTTGCAAGCGCAGCAACTCGCATTTCAGGATAGTCCGATTTTGCATGCTGATAACATGTGATTGCTTCTTCAACCCTGCCAAGCTTAATAAGTACATTGGCTATTTGATAGTAAGCATGAGAGGCAAGCCATGGGTCTTTGAAGTTAACCACAGAATAAAAATTTTCAAGTGCTTTCTCATATTTGGATTCGTGTAAATAAGAACAACCTAACTTATACCTTGCATAGTGTTTTAACTTAGTCCATGGATACTCGGCGAGAAAGTCTTCGTACTTCTTTATAGCACCTGTATAGTCACCATTCTCAAATAAGGCATCACCCATTGAGTAAAAAGCATATTCAGAAAGACGTGTACCAGGATATTTATTTACTAATTCCTTATAAACGCTAACCGCCTTTAGTGGAGCTCCTAGTCCAGAGTAACATTTTGCTTTATAATATAAGCCTTCTTTTGTGTGTAAAGGCTCTAAATAAGTGAGGGCATCTTTATACTTGCCTTCAACAAAAAGAGCTATACCCCTACCATTTAAGATACGCTTATCTTCTGTATAGCCTGGGAATTTGTCTATCTCATCAATTAAATACCTTTTCGCTTCCTTTATATCACCAAGAACAAGCCAACACATACCTAAAGAATAAATTGCCTCAGGGCAGAGGTAAGAGTCCTTGTAATCTTTGAGAATGCACTCAAAAACATCAATTGCTTTCTCATATTCATCAAGATTATAATAGCATTCTCCTATACGATAAAGAGCTTCAGGGGCAGTATCTTTAAATTTTGTTAGACTTTGATATCCCTTGATAGCTTCTCTGTATTGCTCACGAATAAATAAAGATTCAACTGATTTCAAACTATCAACTGGACTCTTTATAGCTGATATAATGAGGAGAACACAAGCGAACCACATATCTCTTACTCACCCTTTTCTGACTTCTTTTCTGGTAGTTGCTTTTTTTGTTCTTCACGGTGTTCTAATATAAATTCAGGAGCCTCACCTTTAGGCTTTACAATAACTGTTCCCGGTGGTCCTACTGTAGATAAGGTAGAGAGGAAGCCGTCGGCTACCCATGATTTTCCTGTTTTCTCTACTACTTGGAGGGTGTAGTAATATCTGCCATCTGGAACAAGTAGTGCATTGTCATCTTTGCCATCCCATGAAATACGGTAAGGAGGCTCACCCCAGGCACCAATTTTACGGACTACAGTTCCTGTCTCATCTTTTATTAGGACCTGCCACCTCTTGACTTTTGTCTTGGGTGCAATGTCAAGATAAAGCCAGGCTACATTTTCACCTTCACCAGAAATTGGTGAAAAAGCAATAGTTGTGGAACGAGCTCTCGCTCTATAGCCACCAAAAGTAAGTGAGAGTGAAAGATTATGAGCTGGCAAAAAGCCACCACCAGTTGAATACGGAAGGACACAAGCATAGTCTATTCTCGCTATATATCTTATTTGGTCTTTACATACCCCAAATCCGAAACCAGCAACTGCTTGATTAACACCTGCCCTCAAGTGCAAAATGCTGAAAGGCTTGTACTCAAGCCCAAATCCAAAAGTTGGCTTCCTATACTCTGACCATAGCATATCAATACCAAGCAAAAACCTGTCTCCGTAAGGCCTCAATGAGAGCCCCGTGTTTAACACAGTTGGAAATGTCACTCTTTGAGAAGCAAGTTTAATTCCTGGTTTTATCACATTTTGGACATTTAGACCATAAGAAAATTTGCTATTAGGGAAAAGTAAAAAGCCAAAATCCATACCCCAACCTAACCCATTCCATTCAGCAATTGAATGATAGAAAATCTTAGCATTGCCACCTACACAAAGAGAACCAAATAGCTTACGAGAGTAACTGAGTAACCATCCAACTTGACGGTCAGTATATTTAATTCCTGTCTTGCCGAGTCCTATTCCTGGTGTATATAATTGCAGTAAAGAAGTTCCTAATGCTGAGCTTGCAGAAACTGGACATCCATATGTTAATGCATCAAAACTCGTACCAGTCCCTGCAAACAATACCGAGTGCATAAAAGACAGTTCATGAGTGTTTAACTGGACAAGACCTGCCGGATTGAAATATACAGCCTCTACGTCATCTGCAAGCCCAGATAAGGCACCTACCATCCCAAGCGACCTTGCCCCACAGCCCCAGTAAGTGAGAAATGCTCCATATTGACCAGCATCACCACCAGCCCCACGGGCAAGATTGGAAAACAAAATGCAAAATGTAAAATGCAAAATGCAAAATTGTAACCTGTAACTTTTGGACTTCTTTACTTTTAGACTTTTAGACTTCATTTTTACCATACTACTGTTATTTTCTCTCTCCATACTGCTACAGGCTGTGCTTCTTGAGTTATTATTATACACAATTGATAGACACCATTAGCTACCCTCATACCACGGTCGTTCCTGCCATCCCATTTAATTTTGTAGCAATGGGGGTCGCTTTTGTCTATCTCATTCTCTGAGAATGAACGAACTAAGTTAGCAAATGGGTCGTATATCTTTGCTATTATTTCGCCTCCCATTGGGTAGAATTTTATTATTGTTGGTGGAGGATACTCCGGTGGCCCAAAAGGATTAGGGTCTGCAATTATTAAGTCTTCCTCACTCGGACCATGCCAGACAAGGATTGGGTTAGAATAAGAGAAAAATACGGTATCTAGTGCTAAACTATCCCAAATTGCTATCCTTATCGTATCGTCTACTGGGCTGGAATAAGAGGCGTTATTTATATAACAAGTGCCAGCAGTTAAAAGTTCATTTGGTGGTGAAAGTGCACCTTTAGCCAATGAATCTATTTTATATGCTTTAACTGCCTTTAAATAGAACTTACTATCATTTGGAATTATGTTACCATCTGTATCAACAAATCTCACAGTAATAGAAAATGGTATGGATGCCTTTATTGTATCTGGTACAATAATTCTGTATTTCCCTATCCCCACATCAAAATAAACAGGAGCCGACAGAGGAACAGCTGTCCCGATTGCTTGCAGCCCCTTCTTCCCATATCTGTTATACAGAACTTTAAAACTTGCCTCTCCATCAGTAAGAGGTAAAGTAACAGGATTCATACTATCAGGCGGTGCTGATAGATATTCAACAAGCCGTACTGTATCTACTGCATTATGAACTTTATTCCAGCAAGTATCTGTCCCATAAACTTTAAAAGTATACCAGAGACCAGAACAAAGAATTGCAGGTGCACCTGATTTACCATTGCCGATTTCTCCGGGGCAGGATTGCTCACCTGGAGCAATTAATAATAGCCTATTATATTGACCGGGGTTGACTCTAAGAGGGGGGGAGGTATCACCTAAAATTGAGGTATCGGATAGGTTTGAAACAAAAAGTTTTATCTCCGTTGCGGTACGCAGATAAACTGTAAGAGAGCAAATGCCTGCAGTTAAAAAAGTATCGTGTGGTAAGACAGCAAAACTATCTGTTGAACTAATAGAAAAACTGTCAGTAATAGAAGAATCTATAGAATTCCAATATAAATCTGTTGACCTTCCTATAAGTTTGTAAGGTTCGCCAGCCGTTGCTTCAGGTGTTTGAACATAATGTCTACCCCTGTTTGCTAAATCACCAGGGGATGGCTCCTCGCAATCTAATAAAAGCTGTAGCCTTTTATAATTAGACTTTTTTACAAAGAACCAGTTACTTTCACCTGTTATATTTACCCCCCATGGGTCGCGTATCCAAAGTTGAGCTGAGTCTGAGATATAAATGCTTACATTAGTGTCACAAATACCCCTTAAGAAATAGAGACGGGACGGGCTATACGGAGAATAGCTGATAGAATAGGGTAGTCTAAGGAGTAAATCTGTAAAGACATTGTCAAACTGGGTGTAGAGTTGGTCCAAAGAGTCCCTCGCTTCTACATGGATAGAGAAAGGAATACCTGCAGTTTGAATAGAATCTATAGGAGTGAAAGTAAAATGATCAAGCCGCGCCCAAGTTACGGTAGCAAAGAAAACAAATGCTAACAAAAACTTGTATCTCATATATATATATATTAACCTCTTAATTAAATTATGTCAAGTCTTTTTTGCTTTGTTGAGTAATTCGCTTTACAAAACTTGCAGCACCTTGATTGACACCGATTTATGAGATTCTTCACTTTGTTCAGAATGACAAGGTCAAAATTGTCTAAAACCAAATCAGAGGTTGAAAATCAAAGGTGCCAAAAATATTTATTCAACAAAGCAAGTCTTTTTTGACTTAAATAAATTAAACTCTTGCAATTTGAGACCATTTTGATGATGATGAAGAGAAGAGCGGTCGAGATTGTTGCGGTTTATAGAATTAAGATGTCCTCCAAGAGATTTCATCTTCCTTTTAAATGCGGGGACTTTAAAATTTTCCTCTACCTTTCTTTCCAATTTTATACCCGTTGCGATTAGAGTAATTTCAATATCCTCTTGAATATTATTATCAAAACAAGCTCCAAATACAATGTTTGCGGTAGAGTTGGACTTTTCCTGGATGGTTGATAAAATATCGTTTACTTCACAAATAGTGAGGTCTTTACCCCCTATTATATTTACTAAAATACCCTTTGTTCCCATTATCCCTGTCTCATCAATAAAAGGTGAGTTTATAGCTTGATTCACTGCATTAATAGCTCTGTCCTTTCCTTTTGCCCTGCCTATCCCTACAATTATATCGCCAGGCTCTGACATTACTGCACGAATGTCGGCAAAATCAACATTGACAAGCCCGGGGCGAGTGATTATTCCTGATATCCCACGTATTATTTGAGCTAATACTTGGTCTACAACTCTAAATGCATCTAAAAAGGGAGTATCCATCCTTACCATAGAGAATAATTTTTGGTTAGGAATAACAATGACTACATCTGTATATTTCTTTAGTTCACATATTCCTTCCATTGCTTGGTTCATACGATGGATGCCTTCAGACTCAAACGGCTTTGTTACTACACTAATTGCAAAAGCACCTAACTCCTTTACGAGCTGAGCTATTATAGGAGAAGCACCAGTACCAGTGCCGCCCCCCATACCACAAGTTATGAAAACTAAATTTGCACCTTTAAGCATCTCTATTATTTCGGCACGATTCTCTTCTATTGCCTTCCTTCCTATGTTAGGGTCACCACCAGCACCGAGTCCACCTGTCAAATTTACACCAATCTGAACTCTATAGGGAGCACGTGAGGTTGAAAGGGCTTGAATGTCGGTGTTTGTAGCAATAAAATCTACACCATCAATTCCTGCTTCAACCATAGTATTAACGAAGTTACAACCACCTCCACCTACTCCAATCACCTTAATCTTTAATGTAGGTGTGTATTGTGATACGCCCCCACAAATGGGTGCAAATTGGAATCGCATGTTACCTGCCTTGTCCTTGCGAGTCAAGGCTGAGTCTTTCATTCTAGTAGCCATTTCTTCACACGATTGGCAATTTTAGTAAATAAATTTTTTGAATAAATTTTGCCCATTTCTTTACCATTCTTATTAAGTGACCCATAAATTATAAGTCCAACTGCTGTGCTATAGGCTGGGTCTGCTATCAAATCGCTATACCCATTGATCCCACTGGGAATGCCTATCCTTGTAGGTATACCTAAAATACGTTCTGCAAGCTTCTCTATACCGCGCATCTTAGCTGTACCACCAGTCAAAACGATACCAGCCGGTAAAAGGTCAATATATTCAGAGTATTTCAATCTCTTATAGACAAGATTAAATATTTCAGCAAGCCGTGCTTCAATAATTGAAGCCAAAAAATTGCAATTTATCGTTTGCTCCCCTCTACTTCCAATCATTGGGACTTTTATTGATTCATCGGTTGCAATATCTTCACAAGCAACTCCATACTTTGTTTTTAACTCCTCAGCTTTATGTAGCGGAGTTGCTATACCGACTGAAATATCGTGTGTTACATCAATGCCACCAAACCCAATGCTAAATATCTCTCTTACATTACCATCGTAGAGAATAGCTATATCTGTAGTTCCACCTCCAATATTTATAAGTACACAGCCAAGTTCACGTTCATCTGGATGTAGGACAGCATAGGATGAAGCTATAGATTGAAGGACAAAATCTCTTACACCAAACCCGGCGTACTTAACTGATTTGGCAATATTTTGGACAGCAGTATAAGCGCCAGTTATTATGCAAACATTAACAGCGAGCTGATTGCCAATCATTCCAATTGGAGCTGTGATTCCGGGTTGATCATCAATTCTAAATTCGTGTGTAATAGTATGAATAATCTCACGCGCAGTCTCGGTAGACTCGGGACGACTAATAGCTTGCTTAATAACGTGGTCTACATCGTTGGAAGTAATTTCCTTATTAGGACCTACAACATCTATTACAGCACTTGAGTTCTCGCTCTTTATATGCTCACCAGTAATCACAGTGTATAATTCACTTAGTTTAACACTTGACCGACGCTCTGCATCACGAATTGCAGTTGTAATTGAGTTAGCTGATAACTCAATGTCTGTTACAATACCCCTACTTAAACCTGTAGATTCTGAGACTCCTATTCCTATAACATCAGGACGCTCATTGTCACCTACTTTCGCTATAATGCAGACAACTTTTGTAGTCCCTAAATCTAAGCCAGCAATAATTTTAGTACTCATATTTGAAGCATTAGGATTTGTTTAGGATTTAGGATTTCTCATATTTAGGATTTTAATTTCTTTAATATTTCTTCGCCTACTTTATAGATGTCACCCGCACCCATAGTGAAGATGGTATCGCCCTTTTTAAGCTTTCCAGCACACAAATACCTCATTATGTGCTGGATGAGTTCCTCTTTAGACTCTGTATAAGATATGTTTTTGTATCCTTTTGAAATAGCAGAGTCTACAATAAGCTTGCCAGTAACGCCTTGTATAGGAGATTCACGAGCAGGGTATATAGGGGTAATTATAACCTCATCAGCCTCCCTGAAGCAGGTGCCAAATCTATCAATAAGTTTAAGTGTTCTTGAGAACAGATGTGGTTGAAAAATGACTATTATTTTGCCAGAATATAGGGTTCGGGCGGCTCGTAAAGTGACCTCTATCTCATATGGATGATGTGCATAATCATCAATAATCTTAGCGCCCCTCACTTCTCCCTTAAGTTCAAACCTTCTAATAACTTTTTCAAATTTAGACATCGCCCTCTTTATAATATTAAGCGGTAGTTCAAGCTCTAAAGCAACTGCTATTGCGGAGGTAGCATTTAAAATGTTGTGAATACCTGGTAGCGGAATTGTGAATTCACCTAAATCTTCACTATTGGATTGGACCCAGAAATGGGAAGGTAACCCCAATTTATAATGCCTTATTCTAAGATTAGCTTTATTATTAAATCCATAAGTTATATACCTTTTACTTATCTTTGGAATGCTCTGCTTAATATTCTCATCATCAATGCAAACTATATTGCATCCATAAAATGGGACCCTATTTGTAAATTTAATAAAAGTTTTGATGATTTCATCCAAATCTTTATAATTATCCAGATGGTCCTCATCAATTGATGAGATAACAGTAATAATGGGAAATAAGTTGAGAAATAACTTGTCACTTTCATCTGTTTCGCATACAATAAATCCACCGCTACCGAGTCTCACATTAGTGCCGAGCGACCTCAATCTACCGCCTATAATAATTGTAGGGTCAAGACCGGCGAGTTCAAGAATTTTACCTACCATTGAAGTTATAGTAGTTTTACCATGAGTACCGGCAATAGCAATGCTTTCCTTCATCCGCATAAGTTCACCAAGGATTTCAATTCTCGGTATGCATGGAATACTTCTGTAACGGGCTTCAGTGAGCTCAGGATTAGAATTAAGAATAGCTGAAGAGTAAACAACAACATCGGCAGGCAAGACATTCTGTGCCTTATGGTCATAGAATATACGAGCACCCAGTTTCTCGAGCCTACGGGTGATAGGGGAGGGATGTATATCAGAGCCTGATATTTTATAACCAGAGTTAAGTAAAAGCTCAGCTATCCCACTCATTCCAATTCCACCGATACCTACAAAATGAATATGGCTTATATGCCTAAACATACTCATTGATGCAGACAGAATTCATTGAGGTAGACTGAAATTTTATTTTTTCCACCTAAGTTTCTCCACAAAGGCTGAGTATCCTTTTTGCTATTTTCTCAGCTACATCTGGAGTACATAAATCTTTTGCAGCTTGTGCCATACGAGTGCGTAACACTGGGTTATAAATTATTGATTTTATTTCATTTGCTAAAATACTTGGAGTCAAATCCTTATCTAAAATTACCTTAGCTGCACCATTATTTTCTAAAAATTGTGCATTCAGTAGCTGGTGGTTTTGTGTAGCATAAGGATAAGGGATGAGAATTGAAGGTATGCCGACGGTTGTAAGTTCACCTATAGTTAGAGCACCAGCCCTTGAAATAACAAGCTGTGAGTTCCCATAAGCACTGCCCATGTCATCAATAAATTCACTGGTCCATACCCTTTTGAATTCTTTGAGTTTATTGAGTTCATTGAGTTTGCCGGTTTGCCAAATAAACTGAAAATCGTCAGGAAGCAGTGGAATAGTTTTACTGAAAACTTCATTTATGGAAGAAGCCCCCCTTGAGCCGCCAAATATAAGAATAGTTGGCTTACCAGGAGTAAGCCCAAAATCATTGAGGCTCTTAATAACCATTTTAATGCTACGCCTCACAGGAATACCTGTCAGTTTTATTTTTGACCCCGGTAGCTTATTTTTGGCAACTTCAAATGAGAGCCAAACCTCTGCTACAAACCTTGATAGTATCTTTGTCGCCAACCCTGGGACTGAGTCTACTTCAATTATTATTGTAGGAATACCAAGTAATGCAGAAAGAAATACAGGACTGAATGAGCCAAAACCACCTGTCCCTATCACACCCATCGGTTTCTCCTTTACTATTATGTATAAAGATTCAATAAATGAAACTATTAAGAAAAATGGGAATGTTAATTTCTTAGTTAATCCTTTTCCTAAAAATGGTTTTTGAGAAGTTAGTAAAAGCTTGTAATTCATAGGGACAAGGGCGCTCTCCATACCAAATTTTGAGCCTACTATTGTTACACTCGCCATAAAATGCTTGATTTCCTCAGCTATTGCAAGACCTGCAAAAATGTGACCACCAGTACCACCTGTTGCAATGAGTATCTTCATAACTAACTAAAATCTCAAAATGCAAAACTCAAATCTACAACTAAAAACTTAAAAGTTTTGATTTTTTAGTTGCAGTCTTAACATTTGAGTTTTAAGCTTTAAATTTCCTATACGACTTATATTTAACAATATACCGATACCTATTAAATTAACTAAAAGGTTTGACCCCCCAAACGATATGAATGGGAGTGGTAGCCCTGTAGTTGGGAAAATACCACATGTTACCCCAATATGAAAGATAGCTGAAATAAAGATTGCAAAACTGAAACCAGTGGCAAGCAAGAAGCCTAATCGGTCAGGGGCATGATTCCCAACCTTTATACCCCTAATTAAGAGAAGTAAAAACAAAACTGAAACCAAACTGGCCCCTATAAAGCCAAGTTCTTCACCAATTATAGAAAATATAAAATCCGTATAAGGTTCAGGTAGGAATAGTAGTTTTGCCCTACTATTACCTAATCCCACACCAAATAAGCCACCAGCTCCTACACCATAAATTGATTGCCTTAATTGGTAACTATCGTGTGAGAAGAAATTTAAGAACCGCAATCTTGCATATGCAAACTGGGTGAGAAAAGCAAATCCCATTCCTATAATAATTAATAGAAGAATTAAAAGGTGTAACACCTTTGCACCACCCAAAAACAAAAGTACAAAACAAGTAATACAAAGAACGGCAAGCATTCCAAAAGATGGCTCTAACCCAATAAGTAAGAAAACAATCCCAAGAACACTAAGAAGTGGAATAATACCCTTCTTTAAATCACTTATATCATTTGTTGAAATAAAATTAGCAGTGAATATTATAACACCAAGCTTTGCGAGCTCAGAGGGCTGGATAGAAAACCATTTAAATCTCAACCATCTACGTGTCCCATGGATAGATGGACCAAATAAAAGAACGAATAGAAGGAGTAATAAAGTGAGTCCTAAAATTAGGTAGGAATACTTGCCCCACCAATGATAATCAATTTTGGATACCACTATACATAAAATAGCACCAATTCCTAATGGGATAAGCTGCTTTTTTAGAAAAAATGTACTTGTATCCATTAACCTCAAAGCTGAGAAAGCAGAAGAAGAATAAACCATTATAATACCTATACCTATGAGGATAAGAGTGATAAGTCCAATGTTAGTATCTGTCTTCCTCATAAAGCTTTAACTGCTTGCTTGAATTTTTCACCCCTGTCTCTGAAATTAGTAAACCAGTCAAACGATGCAAACCCGGGTGATAAGAGAACTACATCTCCAGGAGAAGCGTGTGAGAAGGCAAGCTTTACAGCTTCGTCCATACTATTAGCATGACTATATTCTACTTTTAATAATTTACATAGTTCTTTACTTGATTCACCAATAAGAACTGCATGCTTTACCTTCTCATTTATTGATTTGGCAATAAAGGTTATATCAGTTCCCTTTAATTTACCACCTGCTATAATAACCAAATTAGTAGTGAAACTTGATAGAGTCTTCACAAATGATGCTGGATTAGTACACATAGAGTTATTTATAAACCTTACTCCACGAACTATACCGATATCCTCAAGCCGATGAGGAACACATTTGAACGACTGAAGCCCATTAAGAATAGAGTCACGGGAGATGTCGAGAATCTTAGCTACTACTATAGTTGCTAAATAATCGTCAAGTAAACATTCCCATTTTAGATTTAAGTCACTCACACTAAATAACATATCACTATGCCATAAGATATTCCCATTGTTTATCCATACTGTAGGGGTTTGATTAATCAAACCCCTACAGGCACTAAAAAATAACTTTTGTGACTTTACACTAATTTGTCTTACCTCTGGGTCGTCAAAGTTGAGGACAGCAAAATCTTTAGTAGTTTGATTTGAAAATAGGCGTAATTTTAGTTCACGATATTCTTTAAAACTCTCATGTCTATCAAGATGATCGGGCGTTATATTCAAAAGTACACCTATCCAGGGATGGAAAGAATTTATTGATTCAAGCTGGAATGTACTTACCTCTACTATTACAGGAATTGTAGGGGTTTGATTAATCAAATCCCTACCTATTACTGATGAGAGTGGAACTCCAAGGTTGCCACACATAAGGGTATCTATTCCAGCTACCTTCAATACCTCATGTATAAGAAAAGCAGTCGTCGTTTTACCATTCGTGCCAGTTATCCCAATTATTGGGTTTTTAACAAATTGTGATGCAAATTCAAGCTCCCCTACCACAGGGATGCCTATCTGCCTCGCTTTTGAGAGAATTGGGTGACTTAAAGGAACACCGGGTGATATTATAATCATATCTGAGGCAAGGATTTTTTCACTATGCTTACCAAATTCAAATTCAACCCCAGGAAACGTAGACAACAGTGAGGGCGAGCTCACCTCGTCCATCAGTTCGCTAACAAAAACTTTTACCCCCATATCAAGCAATAATTTTACGCAAGCTTTGCCACTCCTGCCAAATCCAATAACTGAAACTCTCTTACCTTTATAATTTGCTTGTTTTTTCGCAGAATCCTGTGGAATTGTGTAGCTCATCTTATTTTAAGTGTTGAAAGGGCAGCTAAAAGAAATAAAATACCAATAATCCAGAATCTAATAACAATTTTATTCTCAGGTAACCCAATCTTTTCATAATGGTGATGAAATGGTGCCATACGGAACAATCTTTTTCCATGAGTACACTTAAAATATACTACCTGTAATATTACTGAGAGTGCTTCTAAAACGAACACGCCGCCAGCCAAAAGCAGTAATATCTCTTGCTTTATTAGAACAGCAACTACACCTATAGCACCACCTAATAATAAAGAGCCAGTATCTCCCATAAATGCTTGAGCAGGATGAGTATTGAACCACAAAAAGCCTAAAGAACTGCCTACTACTGAAGCTAAAAAAACTGCTAACTCACCACTACCAGGAATATAAAGTAGATTTAAATAATTAGAAATCTTAACATTACCAACTACATAAGCGAGTATAGTATAAGCAAGCGCAACTTCAGCAACAAGACCGATAGCAAGACCGTCAAGTCCATCTGCAAGGTTAGTAGAGTTTGATGTCCCTATAATCACAAGGGCAACAAAAAGGATGTAAAAACCATTAAAGTAAATAAAAATATTCTTTAGAAAAAGTAAACTTGTGTAAGTTCGAAAAGCTGGATTCTTAGGAAATAAAAATACATATAATCCTATACACACACCAATTAATGCTTGCCAAAAAATCTTGTAAATAGGCCTTAAACCATTGCCTAATTTTATCTTCTTAAAGTCGTCTAAGAATCCTAAAGCACTAAGTGAAATAACTGTAAATAAAGCTATCCAGCTAAATTGCTCATTGAGGTCTATCCACAAAAAAGCAGAAATCACAGTAGTGAGGAGTATAAGAAGCCCACCCATAGTAGGAGTACGGACTTTATCTACTTGATTAGGAATACTTACTTCTCTAATGCCGGCAAAAAACTTATGAACAGATAGCCATTTTATTAGTTTTGGACCAAATATAAAAGAAAGAATTAAGGCAGTCATACCTGCATACGCAGCTCTAAAAGTTATATACCTGAAAAGATTAAAGACAAAGAATCTGGTATGAAGAGGATATAATAAGTGATAGAGCATCTAATTTAGTATTTAGAATTTATCTTACCTGTACAGATAATTTCCTTTACTATCTTTTCCATGCCCATAGCTCGTGATCCCTTAACAAGGATGATATCACCCGACCTTATGAACCCTTTAAGAAATTTAATAATAACTTTACACTCACAAGCTTTAGCCTGCGATAAATAACTAAAGTGAAACCTATCTTTGAGGCCGCTTGCCTCCACATAACCTTGTGCGAGATCGCCAACTCCAATTATAACATCAATACCAAACTTTTCAAGAGATTTACCTATCATCCTATGAAACTTGTAAGCATCTGATCCAAGCTCTAACATATCGCCTAAAATTGCAATACGCCGTGAGCTACTGTATTTCTTTAGTTCCTCGAGTGCAAGCTTCATTGAGACAGGATTTGCATTGTAAGTAGAGTCTATAAGTCTAATCCCATTAATATCTATTATTTTTTCTCGATGTGGGAGTGCTCTAACTTTACTAAGAGACTCGCTCATCTCTTTAAGGTCTATCCCAAATTGAAGCCCAACACTTAAAGCTACGAGTGCATTGTATACATTATAGATTCCAAATAAAGGGAGCTTAAAATTGACTCTCATTACTTCAAATTCTATTCCATTAATTGAGTTTATAATTTTAGCTCTTAAATCACCGTGCTTTATCCCAAACTTAAAGACATTCTTATCTGTGTTAACTTTAAAAAGAAAAGGATCATCAGCATTTAAAATTATCGTATCTACTACAGTTAGAATTTTTAGCTTTTCATGTAAAACACACTCTATCGTCTTAAAACCTGTAAGATGAGTTGGAGCTATGTTGGTAATCACGCCTATCCTTGGTTTAGCGATACTTGTAAGACGCTCAATTTCACCCGGCTGGTTTGTACCCATCTCAAAAACACCTAACTCATAAGCTTTTGAAAGATTAAATAAAGTAAGTGGTAGTCCAATAAGCGAATTAAAACTATGTTTACTCTTTAACACATGATAACGAGTTGAAAGACAGAGTGCAGTAAGCTCTTTTGAAGTTGTCTTTCCATTTGAGCCAGTTATTCCAATAATTGGAATAGAAAAAAGTGACCTGTAGTAGGTGGCTAGGTCACCAAGAGCTTGCAAACTGTTTTCTACCACTATCACTTGCATTTTGCATTTCGCACTTTGTACTTTGAAATGAGGTTCTACAATTGCACACACTGCACCCCTTTTGAGAGCATTTTTTACAAAAGAATGACCGTCAACCCTATTGCCTTTCAAAGCAACAAACAGGTCACCTCGTTTTACAGTTCTTGAGTCTGTTGATATACCACTTATTTTCATATTCGCTGCAATGCCACACGCATGACCATAAGTAGCTTTAAGCACATCGTCAATTCTTATTGGCTCCATAATATCATTATCATTGATGTAAACAGAGTTGTTTCAGTCTACCTCAATGAAAGTATTTCCATCGCTACTTTCCTATCATCCCAAGGAATTTTTAATTCACCGTAAATTTGATAATCCTCGTGTCCTTTGCCTACTAATAAAATTAGGTCTTCGGGTGATGCCCTTTCAATCCCTTTACGAATTGCTTCTCTCCTATCGAGGATAATTTCATAATTGCCACCTGTAATACCTTTCTCTATATCACGAGCTATAAGCATAGGGTCTTCGCTCCTCGGATTGTCTGATGTCAGAATAGTATAGTCGGCGAGCTCAGTAGCTATCTTGCCCATTAGAGGCCTTTTACCAGAATCTCTGTCACCACCGCACCCAAATATACACATAAGCCTGCCGGAAGTAAGTTCACGTGCTGAACGAATCGCTGACTCTAAACTGCCAGGAGTATGAGCATAGTCCACAATTACATATGCACAGCGTTCTGCGAACCTGCCTGACGGCAAGGCAGGCTCGCCTACAAGTTCGAATCTGCCAGGAACTTGCTTTAAATTTTTTATTCCAGCATAGATAGTGTCAAAATTTATCCCATCCTTTAGTGCACAACTCACTGCAAGCAAAATGTTGCTTAGATTGTGCGACCCAATTAGGGGTGAGAAAATATGCTCTTCTCTGTTATCCCATCTCACATCTACTTCGAGCCCACGAAGAGTAGAAGAACAAAGCTTACCGGTAACATCGCTGGCAGGAGTTATTCCATAAGTTATAATTGATGCTCTTGTATGGCTACTAAAGTTGTCAAAAGTTTGGTCATCACGATTTAAAACAGCAATCCCATCACTCTTTAAGTTAGAGAAAAGTTTGAGTTTTGCATTTTCATATTCACTTAGAGTATGGTGAAAATCAAGGTGGTCTCTGTCAAACCTTGTGAAACAAGCAATGTCAAAATCTGTACCATAAACTCTATAGAGAGATAGAGAGTGAGAAGAAACTTCAAGAACAGCTACATTTATTCCTTTATTTAATAGTTCAAAAAATAATCTTTGAAGGTCAAGAGACTCAGGAGTAGTGTGGAGTGCAGGTTTATATTCAGAACCTGTCCAGTATCCAATTGTGCCAATAAGACCTACATTAAACCCTGCGGCTTCATATATTGATTTTAAAAGCCAAGTAGAAGTCGTTTTTCCATAAGTGCCGGTAACTCCTATCACTTTCAATTTCTTTGATGGATTGTCGTAAAACCTTTGAGCTAAGACTGCAAGCGCTTTTCGGCCATCTTTAACTATTATCTTTGGATAAGGAATTGGTATATTCTTTTCAAGGACGAAAAAAATAGCCCCTTTGCTTTTGGTATCTTCAATATAGATGTGAGAATCAGTAAGTATGCCACAATGTGCTACAAAGATGTATCCTGGCTTCACATCCCTTGAGTCATAAGCAATACCAGTAATATCTAAATCTTGATACCTGTTTTGCACTTGTTTTGACTCTAAAGGACAACCGTGGTCGTATAAATCTTTTATAAACTCCTTAAGTCTCATATTTCAGTCACTGGCTCTATAAGGCTGCAAAAGTATAATATTTTGAGCAATCTCCTTAAAAAGAGGAGCACATACATCACCACCTAATTTTAAAGTCCCTGGTTCGTCAATAACACAGGCAATTAAGAGTTTAGGATGTTGAGCTGGAAGGAAGCCTATAAAACTTGAAGTAACCTCTGTATATTTACCATTTACACACTTTTGGCCAGTCCCTGTTTTACCAGCTATCTCGAGACCTGGAATTTTAGCAAGTATACCACTCCCATTTTCTATTACTCCGTATAAAAGATTTTTTACTCTACGTGCTTCAGAAGGGGTCAAAATTTCCCTTACTTTTATAGGCTCTGATTTATAAATTACTTTTCCGCTTGATGAAAGCATCTCTTTGACTATCATTGGTTTAAGGAGAATGCCATCGTTTGCAATCGCCTGATAAGCAAAAGTAAGTTGAAGTAAGTTACAAGAAAGTCCTTGCCCAAATGCAAGATTAGCAAATTTAAGCTCTGACCAATCAGCTGGAGGTGCTAAAGAGCCTTTAGCCTCACCAGGAAGGATTACACCAGTTGGTACACCAAACCCAAAAAACCTTGCCCCATTGTAAAATCTGGTTCTGCCAATCAAATTTGCAAGTTTAACAAAGGCTACATTACTGGATTTCCATACAGCTTCAGCAAATGTCAGAGGGCCATGTGGATGTATATCATTGATTGTCTTGCCTTGAACTGTGATTTTGCTGCTACCGTCCTCAACTATATCAGATAGTGAAACAAGCCCATTTTTAATGATAATAGAAATTGGAACAACCTTAAATGTGGAACCGGGTTCAAACTGGACCTGTACTGGTCTATTTATCCAATTGCCAGGACTACAACAAGGAATAGTAGCCATAGCTAAAATTTCGCCAGTATTGGGCTCAATGATTATTACGCTGCCCGACTTTGCACGCATCTTGGGGAACTTACTTTTTAGAGTCTCTTCCACAATTGATTGAATATCAGCATCTATGGTGAGAACAATGTCGTTTCCGCAGGCTCCTTCAGAGACTGGCTGACCTAAAAAGCTACAATAGCCGGGATAAGGATAAAGTTTACCGCGAGGCGTTTTACCAAAGATTACAAAATTGGGTTTACCACTTAAGATGGCATCAAATTCATACTCTATACCTTCTAAACCAGTCCCATCTTTACCTACAAAACCAAGAAGATTACTAGCAAGAGTTCCAAAAGGATATACCCTTTTTAAGCCAATTGAAGTAGCTAAAATGCGGTAATATCTATCATAAATTCTACCACGGAGGGGTTGAATTTTAACTTTTGCCTCAGATTGGTGTTTAATTTTAGATCGGAATTCTGAATGATAAAAAAGTTGAAGAGTAGCAAGCTTGGCAAGGACAAAAAATTCAACCCCTACTGAAAAACAAAATACTAAAATAAGTCTCCTTAAAGGTAATTTATTATTCATTTCTCTGCCTGTCGGCAGACAGGTCTGACAATTTGTAAAGCCGTGCCACTGAAGCCAACCCACCTAAGGCGGATTCTTTAACTCGTAATTTTTCCACTGTCTCCCTAATTTGATTAAACCTTTGAGTCTCGTTATAGTATTGGAAAACAAGATTTACAGTGTGCCAATACTCAAATAGATAAAGCAGTGAGAGTAAAAATGCTATAAAGAGCAGCAAACCTAATTGCTTTATACTAAATCTTATGAAAATTTTCATTTTGTAATTTGCATTTTAGACTTTTACTTCTTTTCAGCGACCCTAAGCTTTGCACTCCTAGCTCTCGGATTAATTGAAATCTCAGCATTAGATGGACGGATAGGCTTTTTAGTGAGTACAAGTAAAGAAGGCTCTGTTCTTAAATATTGCTTCACAATCCTGTCTTCAAGAGAGTGGTAAGAAATTACACAGACCCTACCCTTTGGTTTGAGAATTTTACACGCGGAAATTAGACCTTCCTTAAGATGGGAGAGCTCATCGTTTACAAATATCCTTAAAGCCTGAAATACACGAGCTAAAACTCTATCCCTACCTTTCCATGGTGTGAGTTCTGCAACTATATGTCTGAGCTCTTGAGTAGTACAAGGTTTACTCTCTACTATACCCCTTGCAATACGCCTTGACCACCGCTCCTCACCATAAGTTTTTAAAATAAACTCAATATCATCAGTGGTAAGTTTTTCAAGTAGCTTGAAGACAGGAACGCCACTTTGGCGATTTATACGCATATCTAAAGGACCATCATTACGATAACTGAAACCACGCTCAGGACGGTCAAGCTGAGCACTTGAAATACCTAAATCAAGTAATACTCCGTCAACCCTTTTAGGTATTAGTTTATCAACTTCACTGAAATTTGACCACAAAAAATCTATCCTATTATTAAAATTCTTAAGTAATAATTTAGCGTGTTCCAAAGATTCTAAGTCCCTGTCAATACCATAAACTTTTACCTTATCACATCTTTCAAGAATTGCCTTCGTATGACCACCCATCCCTAAAGTACAATCTACATAAACACCTCCATCTTTTATATTAAGAAAAGAAAGCACATCATTAAGGAGGACAGGTATATGCATTTCGAGGTAATCACCTCACAAATCTAATCCATTTAACCCACCAAGTTTGGTTGGGTCAGACTCAGACTCCTCTCTCTCATAAGACTCAGGATTCCATAACTCTATCCGATTTAAAACACCTATGATTACAACTTCCTTATTAAGGCCTGCAAACTCAGCAAGATACTGAGGGATCTTAATCCTGCCTTGAGAATCAAGCTTAACAACTTCGGCATTTGCAGAAAACCAACGAACAACCCTTCTCGCCTTGGGATTATCTGTTGGATAGCTACTTAACTTGACCTCCACTTTCCTCCACTCATCTAGAGGATATAGAGCAAGACAACTATCGTAGCCCTTTGTTACCACAAATGTGTCCCCTGCCTCGGGTGATAGACCCCTCCTAAACTTCACGGGAATAAACAATCTACCCTTCTCTTCTAACGAATACCTATATTTTCCATTATACATATTCACCATTTTCCACCACATCTCACCACATGTCAAGAAAAAAATAAAAAAAATAGTTGGGGATGTAGTATTTACTTCTAATTAATGGATTAGACCTAATAAAAGAAACAAAAAAGAGGGTAAGACAAGTTCTACCTTTTTAATTCATTGATGTAAAGCCCGCACCTTCCAAAAGGTGCGGGGCAAGCACATGAATCTGAGTAGGGGCGTTAAATTTAACCCTAAGGCGTATAATAGGGGCGTATTGCAATACGCCCCTACCTCTGACTTCACCATTGCACAGCATTCTGCGAACTCTCGCTAAAACTATCATTGATGTGGGCAGAGTAGGGGTTTGATTAATTAATCAAACCCCTACCTAATCTCAATGCAAAACCGTAAGCTTCTTAGTAATAGATTCTTCACTTCGCTCAGAATGACAAGTCAGTTTCAAGAAATAGATACCGTTAGCGACCTCTCTCTTATTTGAATCTTGTCCATTCCATGTTACAGTATAATTCCCGGGTCTCTGAATTCCGTCAACAAGTGTGGCTATAAGCTTACCCGATATATCATAAACTTTGAGAGTAACAAGACCAGCTGAAGCGGTAGGTACTGAGTAATGGGCAGTAACAACCTTATTCATAGGATTAGGATACACCAGAAATATAGCAAATACGTGTGAATCCGTCTTATGTGTAGTTTCTTCAATCCCGGCAATAACTGTCAATCTATTATTTGCTAAGTTATTATCAGCAAGAAAAGAAGCAGAAGCATAATAATCAATCTCGTACCCTATTATATCTGGGTCACAAGTCCAATTATCAAACTGCACCTGTTGTGTAGCTCCTGGTGCAAGGTCTGCTACATTAACTATACTGTAATAGAATATATATGGAACAATAAGAGTATCTGGTGGGTCATTATTTGGGAAAGTCGTCATAGCTGGGACAAGCACCTCAAATCTAGCCTGTAATGATATAGGATTAGTCCCATTATTCCTATAAGTAGCTTTTGGAGTGTAAGTAACTCCACCTTGTGGATAGCCTATTGGCTCATCAATTGATACAACTTCAGCATCTCCTGAAGTGACTGGCACCCTAAAATAGATAAAAGGATTCTGGTTTGGGTCCAAGCTACCACCTATAATATCATCATGGCTGTTTAAATCCCATTCGTAAAATATATGCAAATTGCTATTCACAACTGGAGCAAGTGCAGCAAATACTTCACAGTTCTGAGGTGTCATAGTCAGATTTATCTTAGGTGCCCATGTCACACCTCTATCAAGTGAATATGAAGCATAGATTTCACCTACTTCGTAACCTTGTGGGTTTGTCACATTATAAGGGAATTCAACCCAAGTAGCATAAAGATATTTTGTGGTAGGGTCTTCACCTATCTGCGGTTTAGCATTCCATGGTCCGTAATAAGGATAGAGATGGCCGAAATCAGCTATTGCTACTTCAGATGGTAATGGGTGTGTACTAATGAGACTCATAGCATTAGTTTCAACACTGTAATGCCAAAGAACACCTGCAAGGAATGGATAATAATAACCGGGCTGTGGTGTGCCTAATGAAGCATCAGTAACTATATGAAGGTTATCATCTGAGTCGTATATTCCATAAGTGTTTCCTATAGAACTACGTAACTCATCTAAATGATAAGCCCTACCAGGTGGGAGTGGTATCAAGTTTGTAATGTCAACTCTATCTCCCCAGGTAGCACCACCATCTTGTGACTCTTTATAGAATATGTGTCCATTGTAAACTCCATGCTCTGGTCCTACATCTTTCCCATATACTATACACATTTTTTGTGAGCTCTTAGATGCAAAAGCATTGTCGGAAAGTCCTCCAAATGTGTCTACAACTACCCAATTAGACCAGGTTGCTCCGCCATCTGTAGAGCGAGAGTAGTAACATTTATCACGTGTATGAGGTTGCCCCGGTGTACTATCATCTTTAGCAACAACAATCATATTATTAGAACCATCAACTGCAATCCTTGGCCATATACTGTGACCTGTTGGATGACTAGGTGAGAAAGGTAAATCATATCCATCAAATGTCCCCATCCCTGGAATTGCATCTATCCATACAGAACTACGAAACTCACTTGCTCCGGCTCCATATTTTCTATGTAAAGCTACAACTGCAGCTCCATCATTTTTAATATCAAGCGTTCCATAACCATCGCGTACCTCCTCTTGAACCGGTATTCCACCACCGAGCCCCGTCCCAAATAACCAGCCCGTCCCATCATTGCAGTTATAGAACATATGTCGCTCAGGGGGTGGGACTTGATGCATAAAGAGAGTATGAATATATCCATCACTCGGATTACATACAATTCGTCTATGAGGAGCTAAATTCCATTGCCGGTCATATCTACTGGAACCGAGTGTATCACCTGGTGAAAAAGTAGAATAAATTGGAGCTAATCCTGCCACTTCTCCTTTTAAATCATACTCTCTCAAGATACCCGGTTTCTTCGCATCTCTCGGAATCTCCTTTTTCATCAGTATAGGAGTCCCAGAAATAGGGATAGCGAAGAGCAACATCATCCCGATATAAATTGGGGCTATACATTTACGCATATTACACCTCCTTTCCTATCGGATAAGAAGCATCTTGCCCACCTTGACCCACCTTGTAGTAAGGCGGGCTCGGCGAGGCAGGTTTGTTTTTGAGGTAATACCTCTTGCAAAGCCAGATACTTCTAACCGATAAAAATATATACCACAAGCTACTTTATCCCCTTTCTCATTAGTACCGTCCCACACGACGGTAATTGGTAATTGGTAATTGGTAATTGGTAAAGACTTAACTAATCTGCCAGTTAAATCATAAATTTGCAGTGTAGGGGTTTGATTAATCAAACCCCTACCTAATCCCTGAGCACTAATCACTGTCTTATTGGTGAATGGATTTGGGAAGCAAGTAAGCTTTACTTTAGCGAGGCTGAAGCCTTGCACCACATCTTCATTTACTCCAGTAAGTACATCCTTATAATTACCTGTCCTATGTAAATTACCTCTATATGTGTTCCAATACCTGTTATCACCTCCTTTCGCTTTAAAATCAATCACTTCCATCCCTGTATTATTTCCAATCCCAATTTCAAGGTCACTGTCTCCATCCAAGTCATCAATAGAGGGCGATGATTGGATTCCACTTCCTGTATTTACTGGAAAACAAGTAATAGGGGTTGCATCCTGATAGAGTAGATATAATTTACCATCACCTGCTCCAAATACAACTTCTGGCTTCCCGTTTCCATCCATATCAGAAAATATAGGTGAAGTAACACTACCTCCAGTACTATAAGGGAATCCGGGAATGGTATCCCCATAAGATTTGAATGCATAAATTTTGCCATTAGTAGAGCCACAAAAAATTTCAGGTAAACCGTCCCCATCAATATCACAAAAAGAGGGTGCGCCCTTAAGGTTGCCACCTGCATGTAGAACATTTAACGGATTACCCTGATAATCGAACACATATAGATTGCCATCTGCACATCCACAAACAACTTCTAATTTTTCGTCCTCATTAAAATCTGCAATTGATGGTGGAGCCCAAATCTGGCCACTGACCTCATTTGGCCAACCAGTGAGAGTGTCTCCATTAGATGAGATAACATAAAGTTTCTTATTATAGGTACCTACTGCAATGTCTAAAACATTGTCTGCATCTACATCACCAACTGCAACTCCACCAATAATTGCACCATCTAATTGGTATGGAAATGGACCAAATTGTGTCCCATCGTGATTTATTACATAAAGATTGCCAGAAAAATCACCAAATATTATTTCTAAATCACCATTGTTGTCCAAATCTGCTAATGTAGGCGTTCCCATGAGATAATTAGATGCACCGAATTTTAAACCTATTGCTCCATCCGGCTCAATTATGTATAGAGTATCATCTTTTGACCCGACCACAATTTCTAATGTCCCGTTATTATCAACATCGCCGATTGCGGGTGCGCCTTGAATTTGGTTGCCAGTTTTCACAGGAAACCCTGCTTCAACCACACCGCGATAATTCCAAACCCACACATTGCCACGAAGGTCGCCAGCAATTATCTCTTGTTCTCCATCATTGTCAATATCAACAATAGCCGGTGAACTTACTCCAGTTCCTAAATTAACTGGCCACCCAAATTGGTTAAGTGTTACTTCAATCCCGAACTCAATAGTGTCTGAATAAGGATAAGGGGTGCTTTGATTAGCAGAAATGATGAGCTCAAATGGTATTATACTAGGGGTTGTTTCAGATAGGATTTGAGCCTTAAACCTTGTAGAATTCGACCCAGTAGAACCACTGAGAATATCACCATAAGATGAGGTTGAATCTATCATCACTATGTAAGGGCTTGGGCTTTGTACAACCCCTGTAACACCGAGTGCATCTGCCCATCCTGAACTATTTTGGATTACTACATTAAATTCCATTGTCTCACCCGGATTTATAAGTGAGTCACCATCCCCTTCTACTTCATATACACTTTGTGAATAATAGGTTAATTTAGGATAGTTACTCCCTGCTATTGCATTATAAACATTAATCCTACCATATCCAAGTTGTCCCTCATATCCGGGATTAAGATGGTCTATAGAGTCACAGGCTGAAAATATGATATTTTCAATTGTAGTATTAGAAGCACCCGGATTACTGCATTTAACGAGAGCGACAAGACCAGCTACTTCTGGACATGATGCAGAGGTCCCATACTGAGATGTATATCCACCACCTGGAGTGCATCCATATATCCCATCACCGGGAGCACAGACATCTATGTACCAACCATAATTAGAATAGGACGATTTTCTGTCCGATTGATTAGTAGCCCCAACTCCAATAACATTCTCATAAGCAGGCGGATACGAAGCCTGTGATATATTTTCATTCCCACCAGCAGCACAAATTACAAGCCCAGCATCGTATGCGGATTGAATAGCATTGTTTAAACTAGAATTATAAGAATAACTACCCCAACTGCAACTTATCACACATGCACCTTTAGTTCTTGCATAGCGCATAGCATTAATAGCAGCCCAGATAGATATAGCACCCGGATTTCCGGAAGCAGTACATCTAAAAGCTATACTTTTGCAGTTAAATGCTACACCAGCAATCCCTCTTGAGTTATCAGTGCAAGCATTAGCTATCCCATTACACCAGGTGCCATGAAATTCACCCCCATAAGTAGGGGTTGGGTCATTGTCATTCGTCGTCCAATCCCACCCTATAAGGTCATCTACATACCCATTATTATCATCATCTACATCATTTAGGTCATCTGTATCAAATATTACACCATCCCCATCTATATCTTCACCCGGATTAACCCATATATTATTCTTAAGGTCAGGATGATTCCAATCACAGCCCCCATCAACAACAGCAATAACTACTGAAGGGTCACCTGTCTGATAATCCCAACCTTGAGGAGCTTCAATTCTTGTAAGATTCCATTGACTTGAAAAGTAAGGGTCGTTAGGTGTCTTGTATAGCTTGCATAAATGGTCAGGGTCAACACTTTCTATATTGGGATTCGCACTATATCTCTCAATAAAATCAGATACTTGCTTATCTTCCAAAAATTTAAATAACCATACTCTATCTAATCCAAATTTCTTATCAATGCTATCAGGTTTACCTCTTACTAAGGGTTCCATAGCATATACACCAAATTCTTGGTTTAGTGATTTAAGAGCTGATATATGAGACCCACTTTTAAGTGTTACAATTGCATGTCCAGGAATATATTCGTCTGTCATTCCGTAAGCAAAACTCATTCTAAGAATAACATATAAACAGATAGCAAAGTTGTAAATCATTAATCGCATACTCTGTATCTTTACTTCAAAGTATAAACCCTAATGATATCCTATGAATACTTGATAGATACTCATGACTCTCGTAGCTGTAATCAAAGATAAATTGATTACCAATCGGGAGTTGTGTCATTACACCAAAACCGACACTCAATCCTCTATTATTCTTTCCTGTATATCCAAGCCTTGCAAAATATTTATTACCTAAACAATACTCTCCACCTAAGGCATAAGTTGCCTCCTGGTCAGAAGGGTGAACTAAATCACCTATTAGAGTAAGTCTGTAAATAGGGGTAGATAATAAATCAAATGCTAACCCTGTCTGGAAGCTGAGTGGCAGAGGATACGGTTCAGATTTATAAGCCCCGGGTACATCAGATTCTTGAAATGGGGTATCTACAGCTGTGGAATATTCCAGTCCCTCACCAGAATATGCAAGGTCCGGCCCAAAGTTCTGAAGCACAAACCCGAATCTAAGATTTCTTATCTTTGTATTATAGGTGCCACCAATATCAATTGCATACCCATTAGCAGAAACTTTGTGAATGTTTTGATTTATCCCCTTAACTGTAAATCCAGCACTAAACTTATCTGTCATCATCCTTGAATATGAAATACCGAGTGCAAAATCATTTGCTGAATAATAATCACCAGTTCCATCTTGGTCTTCAACTGTAGTTATTTCAATCCTACCTGACAAAAGAGCAATTGCACTTATCCCTATAACACCATCTTTTATTGGAATGACTACACCTATGTTTTCTTCACTTAGCTCTCCTGCAAATAAATTAACATGAGCAAAACTTGCAGAGGTACGATTTATTTTTGCAATACCAGCTGGATTCCAGTAAACTGCATCTACCCCTTCTGCAAATGCAGAATAAGCACCACCTAATGATAAAGCTCTTGCACCACCTCCAATTGATAGGAATTCTGCACCACAACCACCAAGTCTTGCAAAACCTATGGAAGGGAGAGAAAATGACGAAATCAGAATGACGAATGATGAAAAGAGTGTTTTCTTAATTCGATTCATAAAGCCTCCTTACTTGTATCAATAAATTTCTGAACTCTATTATTCCATGTATCAACTACATATATATACCCATTCTCGTCTACTGTTATACCTTGGGGTTCAAAAAACTGACCTTGCTCTACTCCGTTACAGCCCCACCTTATAACGAAAGCTCCACCTTTTGTAAACTTCTGGATTCTATGGTTATCAGAGTCAGCTACATAAATGAAATCTCCATAAACTGCGACATCACATGGGCTCTTTAATTGACCGTCACCACTACCGGAACTGCCAATAGTTCCTATATTATTTCCTGTAGTAGTAAATATTTGGATATTATTACCAAAATTAGATGCTAAATAGAGAGTATCTCTATTAACACTCAACCCTCTCGCATATTTACCATAAATCGGCCATTGACCTACATAGACTCCATTTTTATTAAACTTCTGTATTCTCTTATTTTCAGAATCGACCACATATACATGCTCATCATCAACTGCAATTCCAGTGGGAACACGAAATTGACCATTCCCACTACCTTGACTACCCCAATGAGTTTCAAGTCCACCATCAGCTTTCCTAAATTTATATACCTGATTATATTCGTCAGTCACATATACAAACTCAGCATCTGTTGCTACATACATTGGAAGCTCAAGGATAGTGGAGCCGATTGTAGTCTCTAAATTTCCATCTCTGCTAAATATTTTGACTTCGTGATTCAAATGGTCTACAACATATACTGAGTCACCACTAACCGCTATTCCAAACGGATTTCCAAGTCCTAACCACTCAGAAACAAAATTATTGATTATAGTAAGGGTGCATGGAACAGATGCAGCTGATGCCTGTCCATATCTGTCCTTTGCCTTTGCTCTTATTGCAACAGGTGCACCAGGTCTCACAAACGCATGCAGTGCAGAGGCTGTCATTATGCCACCTGCTCCCGGTATAGTAATTATCCACGACGAAAATTCACCATCCCCCCATTCAAATTGGACTGATAGTGCTGTATCTCCTTCAACTAATGACTCACATCTAACCTGAAATTCAAATGGGGTCTGAAGATAATAACGCGGATACCCAACATTAAGTAAAGTTGGCCTCCCCGGTGGATAAGGGGGTGGCGGAAAAATTATCAGAGTGGTACAAGGAGCAGACCAACCTGAAACTGAACCATGAATATCTTTGGCTTTCACTTTTACTTCATACTTTCCGGTATCTGAATAGGTATGATACAACATTGCTGTGTCTCCACTATTGAACTCCCAAGACCAATCTAATACACTGTTATCTCCCCATTCAAACTGATATTGAATTTTATCTCCATCCGGGTCTGTAGTAACAACTTTGAATGTTAGTCCTCTATCAATATACCCAGAGTCAGGCGCTTCTACAATTACTGGAGTTTCTGGTGGTGGTGATTTTGATGTTATAACAACTGTGTAACGAGATGACCAGTCAGATTCTGCATTGTGAATATCTTTTGCTTTTGCCATTGCATAATATGTGCCTGCTGTTGAATATGAATGTTTAACTCTTATCTCTTCACCTGAGCCTACAAATTCACTCCAACCAGACTCACTGTTATCACCCCAGTTAAATTTATAACTAATATTGTCTCTTTCAGGATCCTCAGCAATAGTACAAAGGTAATAAGTAGTATCTACCCAGCCCCGCCCAATACTATCAATATTTGGGTTTAACCTTGGTAATCCATAAGGTCTTGTAGGAGGGGTAGGTGACTTGTTCTTTTTACATCCAAATAAACCTATACCAATTATCACAGCCACTAAAAAGCATTTAGTAGTTAGCATCTTGCCCCCTTTTATCTTATTATAGCAAATTTGCCCACTTTTTGTTTACCATCAGTAGTTATAACCTGATAAATATAAAGTCCACTTACACACCTCAATTTCTCATCAGTCAAAAGGTCCCATGCATGAGCACCAGTCCCTGTAATTTCAGTTCTATCTTTCATCCCTCTCACTTCTGTTTCTTTATGTTCAATTGTCTTTATTAGTAGACCAGCGACATTGAATATCCTTATAGTGCATTCTGAAGGTAATCCCTGAAACCATATCTTTTGTTGAAATTTGCTGATGTCCCATGGAGCACGTACATAATAAGGATTTGGAACTACTCTAATACTGTCAAGAGTATAACCCCTTTTATCAGTCTGTTTTGTAGTCCTTAGCTCAAACTTTAATTCAGTAGTTATTTTATTAAGTACCTTTATTTTATAAATGTCACCGAGTTCAGGAGGAATAAGAGTAGTATCTGTAGGTACTTCTAATTTCATTGCCCAATTAGCAGGACTAGCATTGTAGTCAGCTACAGACTTATAAATGCTTATTTTATCTCCATAACTGAGGGTATCAAGTGGTGGTCTATCTACTGTAAATAAGAAAGGAACAGCTGTATCACGAGTGGTATTCCACAGTGTAAAAAGACCGTGCTTACCTCTTAGGTCAATACTGCCTGTATCAGATATAGTAAGTTCATAATCATAATATGGGTCGTAGCCGGGCTTAAGACTGCCCTCAACCCACAATTTCCAATTAGAGTTACCTTTGCTCCACTTGGTTATCTCAGAATCTATTACAGTCTCAGTATCAACAACTGCCCTCGGAATAGCAGCAAGCTTTATATTTAGGCCATCAAATATTGGGAGAGGCTCCCAATTGAAATAATAGCAACTGTCAAGTAATGTGCTACCTGTAGTTTTATTGACCAATCTCCAATAATCAACTCGCATGGTGTCAAGGGTGTCACCAGAAAAGAAAGAAATCGTATAGGTATCACCTGTGACAGTTGTAGGATTTACTACTTTTGCTTCAACTCTCGCATTCCCAATACCAAATTTTACTAATTCACAACTTGCACCCTTAAAGTCAGCTGCCTCCTTAGTCGGAATAGCCCAGTAAGAAGTGCCTGTCTTACCACTCTCAAGTGACCCAATACCAAGCCTCGGAATTGGACGACTAAAAGAAGTAACTGTGTAATAATACTTCATCCCATTTGTAACATCTGTATCAATATAATAATGCTCTAAACCGGTTTCATTACCTACTGTCTCACTTTCATAAGTCCATATTGTAAACTCATCGCCAGAACATGGAGCTAATTCAACACCGGGTTGGTCAGGAATTATATTGCTATCTTTAATCTTTATATAAAATCCATCCAAATAAATAAAAGCACCTGATACATAACCGGGGTCAGCTGGATACGGCGTCTCCTCTTTTGTATCCATTATACAATATCCTATACCACTGTCTGGAGCATTTTTATTATATAAATAAATTCTCTCATCTGTCAGATTTTGTAGTATAAAACTAAATTCTGAGTCAAATGTGATTCTATATCTCCTTGTCGCAAACCATGTATGGAAGATGTCGGCGGAAAGAGTAGTGTCAATGCCTTCAAATGAGATAGTTGCCTTTGATGTTCCCTTAGTGTATTTAACTATCACTGTATCTTGTGTCTTTGAGCCTAATAAGTCATAGGTTGCTAAACATTTCCAATCCTCTGGAAGACCGCTCCTACTTTTATAAACCTTATAGCCCTCAAAAGTATGCTCTTTTGACATCGGGCATACATAGCTTTCAGGACGTGAACTCCATGAAATATAAACTTTTTTATCACCAGGGATGACAGAAAAATCAGGTGAAGGAGGTGGCGAAAATCCAAGATAACCTGAATTGAATTGCTCTAATGCATACCTTGCTTTCTCCTTTAGCTCATCAAGAGTATGGGCAGCAATGACTGCTACAGTAAATGTTATTTCTTCGTTTGGCTTTAGTTCAGGATAAGGACCGCTGCAAGAGAGTTGCCTCATATCACCCGGAGACCCAGCTACCATAAAATCAGGACAGCCGGGTCGCTCAGTAGCCAAAACCATATACTTAAGAGAATCCTGAGCATCGTCATCTACTAACATACCAAATTCTTCTACCCTCATCCAGTACTGGAATCCAGTAAACCCAATGTTACCCGGAGTCTCACATAGCACAGCGCCCATATAACCTGCAGCAGTTTGCCAGCCAGGTTCATAACCGTCGGAATCGTAAGTATAGCCTAAATTTAGCTCCCTATCATAGCCAATTAAATCATCCTCAGCTCCCTGGTCTGTTGCAGTTATTCCAGACCCTATATCATTATCCATAAAGTAGCCTACATAAACATTTTTTAATGGGAATGGGTTCATATTCCTTATCTTCCAGTTTAAATAAATATATGCATTGTTGTAATCATAATTCCATGAATATGTACGCTGTTCTACCCTTATACCAAGTCCCCAAACATCGTAAGCGCCTGCATTCCTAACCCAGATACAACTTGCATCCTTCTCAGGTATCCAATCACCAGCACAAGCATAAGTATCCTCTATTGATATAATATCACCTTTTGCAGGATTAACCCATAATGTAGTATCTTCTCTTCTTTTATTTATAGCTGTATCCGCAAATGGCCATAGTGCTTGATACTCCTCTTGTGCCATACCCGGTTGCTTAAAAATGAAACTACCCTCATGTGTATATCCATACCCAGTAGGAAGTATTTGAGTACTAAAGGCTAATCCCCTACCAGATATATCACCAGCCTCACCAGTATTCTCAAGTTCAGGTATACTCATACCACCTAAATCTGAATAATAAGCACCTTTACTGACACGCCTTTGCCAAATTGTATCCCCATCCTGTATTTTAGGGTATAGTGCACCAACCCATGGACCTGAAGCCCAATTATAATATTGTTTAGAACCAGCCGGATATTCACCACAAAGCCCCCACATACCTGCATCCATCATTGGAAAAGTAGCTGCTACACAATTCCAAGTGCCATCAAAGTAGCCACATGCAGGAGGACGTGGAAAGACACCTCCCTGTAAAGTATTGCTTACTGTCCAGTCCTTTAAATCACCTGCTCCAGTCCAATGAATCCACCAGAAATCAGCCGGCTTATTAGTGACCTCAGTCATTGTTCCCTTTGAACCGACCTTATATGTTTGAATTTTATATGGCTGATAGTAACTGAATAATTGAGCTCCAATAAATACGAGTAATAAAGTGAAAAAGTATCTCATCTTACCTCCATTAAATTTTGACATTTGAGCTTTAAAACTTGAGTTCTACTCCAACATTAATTATTCTTGGATTACTATAATTTGTTGGGTCGTTACAATACCACTTCCAGTTAGCAAGATTAGCCTCATACATTTCACGTGCACTGCTATAACCAGCATCTCTATATACACTCTCATAGTAAGTCGGGTCCCAATCCGGAGGGTCACCATCATTATCTGGCTTACCTGTCATCGAATACACATCTACTACATTCTTAGTATTAAGTAGATTTTGGACAACCCCAAATAAGCTAAAATCTAAGCTACCAAATTTAAATCCTTTATCAATTCTTAGGTCTATATTACTTGTGGATGGCATCCGCTTTGACCCTAATTCAAGTACCATACCTTTTGGGCTTCTCGGCGTGTAAGGAGCACCTGACATAAAACTGAAACTGAGCCCAGTAATTAACCCATAAGGAAGAGGAAGAATCAGATTGCCTTTAACTGTGTGTGTTATATCATACTCTAAAGGATATTCCCTTTGAGGTGGATTACCGGTCCCACCATAATAATAGTAAAAATAAAAAGCTTCCCTTGCCGATGAACCGGTTCCTTTTGCATCTTGGAATGAATAGGAAATAGAACCAAGCGGTCCCCTTAATATCAAGTCTATACCTTTAACTACTGCAAAATCATCTAATTTATAGATGGTGTAGGAGGCTAGCTTCTTATGAAATATAGTGTACATCTGGCGTGTTGATAATAAAGTTTTAACATCCTTATAATAAGCCGAAATTTCACCCGCTAAGTATGGAGTAAATGCATACCTGAAGCCACCTTCATACATAATCTCCTTTTGGGGTGGTAAATTTGGGTTTCCAATTGTTGGCCATCCATTTGTTATATCAGCTTCTAAGTTTTGGTAAATATCAGCAAAATTTAATGGCTGAAAGAAGTGACCATAATTAGCATACATTACTGCTTTATCAGTGACCGAATAAGAGATACCTAATCTTGGCGAAAATTGAGACTTTGGTTTTGCTTGCTCTCTACCTGCTTCAAGTGAATCCAATCTTATATAAAAACTTGACCTCGGGTCAAAATAATCAAACCTTATCCCTGTTTTCAGCACCATATCCTCATACTCAATTTTATCACTTAAGTATGCATCTACAGTTATTGGCTCCTTATTATAATGGTCTATATATGGGTTTTCATTTATAAAACGTAGGTCAGTAAGCCTAAGTGAATGCTTCTCAATCTCAGCACCAAACTTAACTTCATTGTATCTGTTCACCTGAGAAGTGAGCTGTAAACTTGCTGAAGAACGGGTAGTATTCCTATCATGCCATATAGGAGAGAAATAATAACCAAATCTTCTCCATTCATCAGCATTATATCTTATCATATATAATCCTCCGGATGGCTCAATAGAATCCTCATAAGCTGCACCTATCTCAATATATTTACGGATGTCATCAATATATTTAGCAAGATTAAATTTGTGGTAGTATACAAATGTAGTCTCATCCTTCTGATATATAAGTGAATCTCCATTTGGAACTGATTTCCCTACTAAAAATGTACCTGTTTGATAACATCTATTATTTAATGCATCTAAAATATCTTCAATTCTATTGGTATCCCATACCCATTCGCCAGTGTTAGGATTCCAGTGTCCCAGTCTTTGTTTTTCATAATACCACATCCAAGCACGCTCCTCAGACCAGCCATCTTTCCATTTCTTCCATTCAGGGTCATACAAGCCAGAATCTCTTGCCATATCTACCCATGCTAACCTTGTCCCAATTGCATTAAAATCGTGGTAATCACGACCATTTTGTGAACTACGCTTATGGTAAGTATTAAATCTGCCCACATTTATAGTATAAAAAGTCTTTGAAGATACAGTATGAGTTAACTTCAAGTTAATTTGTGAATTCCCTCTCTTATAAAGTGGTAAATCATCTATCCATGCACCACGCGAAAATGCATGATTGTATGGGTGATATTCTCTGTATGCGTAATTGCTTGTTAGTGTTGTCTTAATGGTATTAGATAAACGCCACGCAAGTTTTAAAGTCCCCTTTTGCTCTACACCATCGTTATGAGGAAGATAAGAATCATACCTCCTTAAGCCACCAGAAGAAAAGAAAGTAGCATTTTTAAGCCAAGGCAAAGGACCACCAAGTGTGATGCTTAAATCGTTAAGTCCAAAATTATATCCTTGATCAAATACAGACACTGAATCAAGCTTATATAATTTAGAACTTTTACTAAAGATTTGGTCTGTTGTATACTTTAACCCCCCACCATAAGTTAGTTCACCTTCCCTTGTCACCACATTTACAACACCAGACATAGCATTCCCATATTCGGCATCAAAGCCACCCGAAATCATGAGCATCTCAGAAATAGCATTGTTATCAAGAATTGCACCTGATTGCCCGTAAACAGGGTCAGTAGTATTTATACCATCTACAACATACACAACCTCATCAGCTCTACCACCTCTTATATGTAGACCACCAGACCGTGAGCGACCAGTCTCAACTGAACCCGTCTGTAAAGCAATAACATCCTCGTAATCAGTTACAGGGAGTTGTGTTATCTCTTTACCTGACATACGTTTGGCTGAAGCTGTCACATCTCTCTCAATTATTGGACGCTTTGCAGTTACTACTACCTCTTTAGCCCTTATCACAGTGGGTGCAAGCTTAAAGTTTACAGTCGTAGTCATATCTATAGAAACTACAACATTCTCCACTCTCATACTATCGTAGCCCATCATGGTGGCAACTACAGAGTAAGTCCCTACTGGAACATTGACAATTATGTATTCACCATTTAAATCAGCAGCCGCCCCTAATGTAGTGCCTGCAATCACTATATTTGCAAATGGGAGTGCTCCACCTGTGCTTTTGTCAGTTACTGTGCCCCTTATCTTACCAGTTGTCTGGCCAAAGATATTGCAAAATATACCAAAAGAAAGAATAAAAAATAAAATCTTCCTTAACATTTTACACCTCCTTGCAAAAATTCCAAGTCTTTGGAATTTAGATATTGTTTAACCCCGATAAAATTGGGGTTGCATTTAGAATTTTTCATCTGTTTACATCAATAATTATTTTTCAAGTACAAATCTGACAGGCACTTGAACTCGTACGGGTACAGGTCTATCACGTTGCTTAGCAGGTGAAAATATCCATTTACGCGCCGCATTTATAGCTGATTGGTCACACAACTCGTGTAAAGATTTTGTTACCTTAATATCAACAACTCTCCCAGTTGTATCTACTATAACTTCCAAGAAAACAGTTCCCTCAATCTCAGCCTTACGAGCAAGCTCAGGATACTCTGGTTCTATATAATATTCAAGCTTTGGCTTTACTTCTACAGCCCAAAACTCGTAAACCGTGGCCTTAAGTTCGGGTGGCTTTTTCCATGACTCTTCAAACACTGTACGGTCAATTGTAGACGCCTCCACTTCTTCATCAGTCTTCGCTGCCACAGGCATCATTGGCTTAGGAGGTGGAGGTGGCTCCTTTAGTTGCTGTAGCTGAGGAGGTAGTTCTATGGTCCTGATAGGTATTGCTGCTTTTAGCTTGTAAGGCTTGGGTTTAGTTTCAGGAATAAATAAACAAGCTAAACAGAGTATAACAAGTGTTATCAGGAGACCAAGTTTTGTATAGAATGGTGTCATTTCTTTTAAATCCCTACTATTCATTCAGTTGTCATTGCAAGCCCCGAGATTCCTCGCCTGTCATTGCGAGGGACAAAGTCGCGAAGCAATCTCTTGACAGACTCGGAACGGGCTTTACAATCTGATTAAACTCCCTTTTCCTTTAAAGTACTAAGTGATACTTTCAACGCTTTTGCTTCTTTCAGCTGGTCAAAAATATCTGAGAGAATACCATACTCTGTATCCTTGTCCATAAGGATAGAAACAATTATATCCGGGTTTGTAGTTACCTTTCTTATCATTATCAAACTAACATAATCGCTCTTTACTATATTATCATCTATTGATATTGCACCCTCACTTGAGACCCAGACATGGGCAATATTTCTACTTGGTATTTTCTTTGTCGCCGCCGCCAGTGGTAATGTTACTCGGAGCCCACGCTCTGCCCTAAACACAACTGTACACATAAAAAAAATTATAAGTAAAAATGAAATGTCCGCCATAGAGCAAGTTGGAATTCGTGGAGTCTCACGTGTTGGTTTACCGAGTCTCATAATAAATTTACTCTTTCTCTACTCTTGGTGGCGCAAAAGCAATACGCTCCGCATCTGCAAGACGGAGCTCATCAAATACCTTTATTACTTTATCATACTTGCACTTGCGGTCCACAGTTAATGAGAATACAAGTGAATCATTTTCAGTAAGCATATGTTTAGCTTTTTCCTTTATATCAGGAAGTGGAACTTCATCTTCACCAATCTTTACCTGACCTGCTGCATTGACAAACACATTTGCAATATTTGTGCTCTTAATTTTGACTTCCTCACCCTTTTCTGGCAAGACTATTTGAAGCCCCTTTTCTGTAAAGAAGCCAGTTGTTACTAAAAAGAAAATTAGCAAAAGAAAAGCGATGTCAGCCATTGAAGCTGTAGGAATATCTGGTGATATTGTAGCTCTTTGTTTAAGTTTCAAGGTTTCTCCTCTAATAGAAATGTGACAAGCTCAGTTGCAGTTGATTCCATCGTCCTTGTAAATGCATTGCCTCTTGTAGTAAAATAAACATGGAAGATGACAATAGGGAAAGCAATTGTGAGCCCAGTAGCTGTCGTAACCAAAGCCTCTGAGATACCACTCGCTACAAGGGTGGGCTCTACTTCGCCCGCTATTGCTATTGCTTGGAATGCATGAATCATACCTGAGACAGTGCCAAGAAAACCTAAAATTGGAGCTATTACACTTACAGCAGCAAGCATATTTAAGCCACGGTCAAGGAAGGCAAGCTCTGTAGTCCCAGCATTTCTGATTGCCTCCTCAAGAGTCGCCTTCTGTGGTCCTACTTTCTTATAGGCAGTAAGAGCTGCTTCAGTAATCCTTGCTACAGGTGAAAGATAATGTTTGCAGTAAATAATTGCTTTATCCACCCCTTCGCTCTTTAATGCTTTCATTAAACCACTCTTAAACTCATTAATGTCGATTCTTGCCTTCCAGTAAGAAATGAATCTCTCAATTATATAAGCAGCTCCTATAATAATACATCCTGTAAGTGGCCACATATAAATTCCGCCTACTTTCCAATAAGCTACCATTTTACCTCCCTTTATTTTTAAATACTAAATATAGATTTTTAAGTTGTCAAGTTTTTTTTCTTTGTTGAATAAATATTTTTGGCACCTTTGATTTTCAACCTCTGACTTGGTTTTAGACAATTTTGACCTTGTCATTCTGAACGAAGTGAAGAATCTCATAAATCGGTGTCAATCAAGGTATTGCAAGTTTTGTAAAGCGAATTATTCAACAAAGCAAGTTTTTTTTTAACCTTATAATTTTTTATATTTAGGTAATAACTTATTTGCAAGTTCTACCTCCTTGGATTTAAGAGTTCCTTCTACAATTTTCACACCCATTGCTTTAATTCCATTTTTTATAGCTTCTATAATTTCTTCAAATTTAAAATCACGACCTATAATTTGTGAAAGTCCAACGACAGGTACACTTAATAGGGGTAATTCATGAATTACCCCTACAGAATTTATTGGAATAGTCCCTTGCTGAAGGACAAACTCGCTATCCCTTCGCTGAGCACTACCAAGTATCTTTTTGCCATTCACTTGTAGTTCATATCGGGATATAGAACTAAAACATAGAGGATTATGCTCGTAATGTCCCTTACTAATACGGACAAGTTGTGATTCAATGCCGAGAGTATTCAGCCCAAGCCTAAATATAAGACTTATCTTTCTATAAGTTCCAAGTAGACTACCACCAAATATTGGGTTAGTGGTAGGAATTACAAGTGAGTAAGTGAGGTCCCCATTATGTATTACAGCTCTGCCACCTGTGGGTCTTCGAACAACATCTATTCCATAAGCTTTGCATTTATTGATATCTATATCTGAAAGAGACTGTAGATACCCAATTGTGATTGCAGGGGGTGAGAATGTATAAAACCGTAAAGTTGGTTCTCCTCCGTGCTTTAAAGATTCAAACAATGCCTCATCAAGTGCCATATTATAAAAACCATTTGCTGGACATGTATTTATCACTCTAAGATAATTTTGCATTTTTATATTTGATTTTTGATATTATATTAGATGTAGCCAATCGTGTAATAAAAAGTGAATCCTACCAATTAGTAATGATAATCTTGCCATCACTGTATAGCCAAATGATGCCCCAAATGAAATCATAATAAATGTCATGCCAATTCTAACGGGTACCTTGAATAACCCTTTGTGCTCTTTTGAGAAATAAAAGAAGAGAAAGGTCGTTATTACACCTATAATTAAAATAATGTTGTTGATACTCTCCACAACGTTACCAGGAATTACAAGTGGTAGGAAAGTAGCTTTTATCTGTGGAAGTATATACCCATGGATACCAGCAACAATTCCTATACCTGAACCAATCCCCATAGTAAAGGCGATTGCCCACCTCGATATCCAACTAATCTGTGGGATTATACGGAGAATCATAATTATTCCAAAAAATGCTGGAATGATTAGTATCCATCTTACTGTTCCTGCACTTGTTATGAACTTATCAATAAGCATTGGCTTTATATTGAAAAAGTAAAAGTATACAAGCATGTAAGCAGCAGATGAACCAACATAAAGGTGTTCAGCAAATTTGTAAAATGGATTATCTTTATAAAGGAAAGAAAAGATGCAAAGTGTCAAAAAAGCAGCTACCCAAGTTCCTACAATAATAGACAACTTACTTCCTCCTTATCGCAAAGTAGCCTATATTACCTAACAGTATAAAAACTATTATAGCTATATGAGCAACTGACTGAGCAGTCATACCAACGATTCCTCTACCACTGCTCTCTACTAATTTTTCATACTCTGCTGCCCCTTTTAACCCGCCAATGAGACCATCAATTTGACCAGCTTGAAGATATGGATACCAATCAGGTGTGGTAACGGCAGTGCCACCAAGTACTATCTTTTGCCCAAATTGAGCACCTGCAAGTCTTACCCAGAAGTCGCCGGTTGCTCCTGCCTCAAGTCCAATTAATAACCCAATATCTCTGTAGTTATGAATTGCTCTCATCATGGGTAACGAATCGAGTAGAACACCAGCGTAATCAGAAGCAAAGAAATCCCTTATTTCTCTCCCAATACCAATCATAATAGCTTCTGTGCCAGGTCTATAGCCTATATTTACATAATCCTTACCATATTCCTTATTATACTCTTTTGCAACTTGTACTAATGCAGATTGACCCAATGGAAAGCCAAGTGGCCAGTGACACATTACTATTACCTTTAAATCCTTCTTAAATGCATGACGTAAAATAGCAAGTAGCATTGGCTGTAATTCAGGCTCAGCTGAAGGCTCGTAATCAATGGAAAAAAGAACCGACGAACTAGTTGGTAGTTTTTCCATAGAATCATATGCAGATTGCACAGGAGGGCTTACTTTTATTTCTAAAACAATTTTTGTAAGAAGCGGTATTATTATACAAATGGCAATAATTACATAAATATACCTCCTGTCTATAGTAGCAAGCTTTTTAAACATTGATGTAAACAGATATACTCATTGATGTAAACAGAGTTTCAGTCTACCTCAATGAAAATCATTATCTTAAATAAGTACGTTCTATACCAAGTATAATTCGTAAAGAGGTAGCAATCATACCAAGCGCAATACCTATAAGGATACCACGTTTGGCTGCCATCTGTGGGATATTCATAATCCACTCAGCTACATCCGGGAACTTACTCCATATTATATCACCAACTGGAACTCTACCAATCATAACTAATGCACCAGCTATAAGTAAAAGGGCTGCATCTATGTTCCTTGCCCTAAATGCACGATAAGCAGCTGATGTGATAAAAAATGCAAGTAATGAGAACATAGTTGCTGAAAGTGGGACAAAAATGTTGTTATAGTACCACATAAATGGAGTGCCAGTCTCAAATATACCATATTTAACACCAGAGTAAAAGCCTACTGATAAAGTGGTAATCATAGCTCCTATAAGGACTGTTGAATAGCCAAAACCAGCTTCACGACGTAGAATTTTTCTTGTATGAACTTTGGCTAAAGTCATAAGCCCTAAAACCATCGTAAACCCTACAATAATTGCATACCACTGTAGGAATGTAGATTGAAGTCCACCAATTGGGTCATGGGGAATAAAAAAACCAATAATGATAAGAAAGCCTGTTATAAATGTAATAGTTAAAGGAACTGCTCTCTTCATCAGAAACTACTAAACCAGTTGATAAAATTGAATGCCAAACTCTTTAATATCCCTACATTGCTTAGAGTCACAAATAAAATACCAATACTAATTAGTATCATAATAATTATTTTAGCATAGTCTTCACCTTTTATGCTACCCAGCATAGTAGGCTCCTTTGAAAGGTAGCTTGAGGCTGCAAACATCTCTTCACCAATCAATGTATAGTCACAGGCAGCTACAAAGAATGGTAATTGGGTAGTTGCAGGAGTGCCAGCAATTTGTATAGCTCCTATGGAAGCACCTGTCTCCGCTAATATGAGAGCTTCTGCAAAAAAATAACCCTGAAGAAATACAGCACCAGGTTTTTCTCTTAATATAATACCATCTACACCAGCAGCATAACCAAATTGGTCAGCTGTAAGATAAAATATTTTTGATTCATCATAAGTATCAGGCCTACCTGCTTCCATATGAGCCTGTTTTACAGTCTCCTGTGCTGCACTCATAACAACAGGGTCGTAGCAGGGGACAATAAGTGTAGTCCCATATTCAGCAGCCTTCTTAGCAACCCTACCTAAGATTGACAGAGATGCAATTGTTGAGATTTCACTCATATCGCTCAGTCCAGTGAGATAAAGGATTGACTTACCTAACTCAGTAGCCCTGCCAACTGCCTCATCTACAGCCTCAAGACCAGAAATCTTACGTATGAAAAGAGACTTCTTTATTTTAGCTTTCTTTATATAATAAAGTAAAAAACTACAAAAAATGATGCCTAAAATTAATGCATTCCATCGCTTGTGATGAAACCACTGAGCAGAAGAGACCACAGGACCAGATGGCTCAGAATCTGTATACCCTGTGGGCGAAACTGCCCTTACCTTATACCAATAAGGTTCGCCATCTTTTGTAGAGTTGTCTTCAAACCTATTTGAACCAGGAGGTGGAGTTGCGATTAAGTTGTATTCTTCAGTTGATAATTTTCTAAATACCTCATAATAAGAAAGTAGCGAATCATCTGGCGACAGCTCCCATTCAATTGAAATAGAACCACCTTTATCATTAGGAGTGTCAAAAACTTGTACCTTTAGTGGAGGAGAAATTTGGAATAGTAAAATCAGTATCCACATTCACCTTAAACAATATGGAATCTATTAAATTTGTCAAGAAAAATAATTTAAAGGATACCACAGCTAAGTAATATTGGATTAAAATTTGTTGACTTACAAGAAAAATAAAATAAAATATAAAAATATTATGGATAAATACTTATTAGAAGAAATGACATGGAAGGAGGCACAAAAGAAGTTTAAGGAGACAGATATTGCTATATTACCAGTTGGAAGCCTTGAACAGCACGGGCCACATTTACCATTGTCTACTGATGCATTTGATGCTTGCTGGCTATCAAAAAAGGCGGTTGAAAGAATTGCTGGCTCAAAACCTATCATCCTACCTCCAATAAATTATGGCATCTCTTACCATCATATGGCTTTCACAGGCACTATATCTATTTCACCAGAAACTCTAATATCAATAGTTTATGACATTGGAGTTTCACTTGTTACTCATGGGATCAAAAAATTGCTTATCATAAATGGACATGGTGGGAATACACCTGCACTTGAGTGCGCTGCTCAAAAATTGAATTATGAGAAAGGACTTATGGTATTCATTGACTCAGGCGAAATAGCTTCAAAGGAGCATAAAGAGATTGTTAAGACTAAAAACGATGTCCACTCCGGTGAATATGAGACATCAACTTCATTAGCTAATCGTGAAAAGCTTGTAAAAAGAGATAAATTAACAAAGAATATACCAAAATTTGCATCCCCATATCTTGCATTTTCAAACGGAAACCAAGTTACATGGGTATTTGAGACTCATAAACTATCCAAATCCGGAGTCATTGGTGATGCCACATTGGCTTCAAAATCTAAAGGTAAAAAGTTATGGACAGCTCATATAAAAAACATTGTAGAATTTATAGAACATTTAAAAAATATATAAACTATCATTGTTTTCATATGTAATTTAGCATTTAGAATTTGTTAGCATTTACTAATGATTACTTTAAAATCTACAAGAGAAATTAAGTTGATGCGTGAAGTTGGTAAAATTGTAGGTGACTTGTTAAAAGAAATTGAAAGTATGATTGCACCTGGAATAACTACACTCAAGCTTGATAAGTTTGCCGAGAAGTTTATAAAAGAGCGTGGTGGCATACCTGCTTTCAAGGGTTATATTCCAGCTTTCAAAAGATATTACCCATATACACTTTGTACATCTGTAAATGAGTCAGTTGTCCATGAGATGCCTTCCCATCGCATACTTAATGAAGGCGATATTGTCTCAGTTGATGTAGGTGTATTTTATAATGGATATTATGGAGATGCAGCTTGCACTTTTTCGGTTGGCAAAATAGATGATGAGAAAAAGCTTCTGTTAAAAGTGACTCAAGAAGCTCTTTATAAGGGGATTGATAAAGCAAGAGATGGTAACAGGCTATCAGATATATCAAACGCAATCCAAACGTGGGTTGAGTTGCATAACTTCTCCGTAGTACGCGATTTTACAGGCCATGGAATAGGAAGTTCACTTCACGAAGAACCGACTGTGTTGCACTTTGGTCCACCACACCGTGGTCCAAGACTCGTGAAAGGGATGACACTTGCAATTGAGCCAATGGTGAATGCTGGGACATGGAAAGTAAAAGTTTTACACGATGGCTGGAGAGCTGTAACACAAGACAGTAAACCATCTGCTCATTTTGAGCATACAGTTGCAATAACAGATTCTGATACAAAGATTCTGACCCTTCCAAGTGTATGATTCAAAACAAAATTGTAAAAGGGGCATTGGGATTTGGGATTGGGACAGGTATCTCACGAATACTTGGTCTTGTACGAGAGATAGTATTTGCATACATTTTTGGGGCAAGCTGGGTGATGGATGCATTTAGGGTTGCGTTTAGAATTCCTAACTTGTTAAGAGACCTACTCGCAGAGGGAACACTGACACCTGCTTTTTTACCAATGTTTTCAGACTACCATACACATGAAGGGAGGGAGATTGCAAGTAGATTTGTAAGTCTTGTGTTTGGGGCAATGCTTATAATTACAGGTGGAATAACAGTGATTGGAATATTCTTTGCCCCTTTGTGGGTTAAACTTATATCATTTGGTTTTACTAAGTATCCTGATAAATTCTGGCTCACTGTTGACTTAACTCGTATTATGTTTCCTTTTCTTATATTTATTACTATAAGTGCGCTTGTTATGGGAATCTTGAACTTCTTTAACCATTTTTTTACTACTGGTATAGCATCAGGCTGGTTTGATATTGCAGTTATTGCACTTGGACTGTTATTTGCTACTAAATTAGGAGCTACATCAATTGCAATTGGTGCTCTTATTGGTGGAGCACTACAGCTTGCTTATCAATTGCCACTACTTAAAAAAGAGAAGTATTTATGCATGCCTAAATTTAAATTTAATCAAGATGTTAAAAAGGTACTACTTTTAATGACTCCAATTTCAATTGGGTACGGAGCTTCAAAAATAAATGTAGTAGTCAATACGCTTATTGCATCATTCCTTGAACATGGTGCAATATCGTGGCTTGAGTATGCATTTAGGCTTATGTTTGTATCAGTCGGCGTTATTGGAGTAGCACTCTCTAATGCATTACTCCCTTTTGCAGCAAGAGAGCTTTCAGTTGATAATCGTGAAGAGTTTAAACGGACAGTGTATACTTCAGTATTATATGGATTATTGCTTGCTATCCCAGTATCTATTATATTATGGATAGTTGCTCAACCTGTGTGTAAAATTATCTATCAGCATGGAAGTTTTTTAGCCTCTGACACTATTACAACAGCACAAGCACTTAAATTTTATTGTGTTGGAATAACTGGACTTATTTTAGCAAGAATTTTGGCAACCGGGTTTTATGCATTGAAAGAAACCAAAACACCAATGAATGTAAGCTTCATTACAGTAGCAGTAAATGCAGTATGTGCACTCACACTTGTGAGAGTTCTTGATTTTAAAGGAATTGCACTCGCCGCCTCAATATCTAACCTTGTAAATGCAGGCATCTTAGGATCATTATTAAAGGAAAGAATGCGTAAAATTTGAAAATTATGGGAAAAGGGACCAACAAAATAATTAGTAGTCCGTCACCTATTTTGCAACTTACACTGTGCATCTGCTACTGCTGAAAACAATAAGGCAGTCGCTATTCCTACTAATGTCTTCATTTTTCTTACCCCCTTATTAAAGATCGGGACATGAAACTAAAAATTACCTCAAAATGATCGCTTTTCTTATCTCTTTAAAACCATCTATCTCTAAACTACAGAAATATATACCAGTCGGCATGCTATTTCCGTCCCTGTTTTTTCCATCCCAAACTGTTGCAAAATAGCCAGTGCTCTTCTTTTCTTTGTCGATTAGCGCTCTCACTGTTTGACCAGTGATATTATAAATCTTTAAAGACACCACACTCGGTGTAAGCACTTGATAATAAATACTAATTTGAAAACCAAATGGATTAGGAAAGATCTGAAGCAATTTTGCATTTCGTATTAGGCATCCTATATTTTTTTTCGTCTTTCTCTTTTATGCCAGTCTCATAATAATATATCAAATCACATGCACCGTCGACAACCCAACCATTGTGTATATTTACAAAATAAACCGAAAATGGACAGTATATACTAATGCCCGTGTGAGTAGCACACCAACGTCCACTACTGTAATGGAGTATCTTTAGAGAATCTGGCATATCCGAGTATCCACTCCCTACTGCCCAACCTTCTTTTTCAGTAGGAAAACATACGTCATAAAGAAAAAGACCAGAAGATAGGGGGGAGTCTAGACTGCACTCCATTCGTTCCCATCCCAATGAACTATTTCTTTCCCTACTGCCCAACCATCGGTAGGACTTGTGAAACAAATTGAAGACAATGACCCTTCAATTGGGTTACTTACTTCGTTCCAGCTATCACCATCATAGTGAAGCATAACACCGTCCCCATTAATATCATATCCAACAATCCATCCATCAATGGAAGAAACAAAGTACACCGCCGCAAACATACCTGTGACAGGGCTCTCTACAATACTCCAACTGTCACCATCCCAATGAAGAATAGTGCCGTAGTAGCCAACTGCTCAACCATTAGTAGATGAGAGAAAAAAAACTGAGTGTAGATTTTGGGTTGTTGAACTTACGACCGTACTCCATACACTCCCATTATATTGAATTATAGTGCCATGGTTACCAACTGCCCAGCCAGTATCTGGATTCACAAAGTAAACTGACCAGAGCCATTCTCCAGTTGGACCACTTACAATACTCCAACTATTACCATCATAGTGGATTATTGTTCCGTCTTCGCCGACTGCCCAGCCATTGTTCTCAGCTACAAAACATACAGAGAACAACACCTTTTTAGCTGGATTTTGCATGCTTTCCCAACTTCCATTCACAAACCCAAACACATTCCTAACATTGAATAATAAAACTACCATATTGGTACTAATCTAAATAATCTCATCTTACACCTCCTTAAGTTTTTTGAGGCTATTTAGCATTCCATAAATGCTCATCTATCAACTCTGAACTTGATTCAGGGTATAAGCACCGATAAAAATGCTATCACCTCCTGTTTCC
>JASEGA010000005.1 GCA_030018315.1 bacterium
ATGAGGACATTCTTGCTGAACAATAAGGAGGACATTCTACCTTAACAGTAACAGATTTAATTTTACCACCACCGTCACTTTATACTTGTGGGATTAAGAGTCTAAACTCTCTCAGTAATTAGTCCTCTTCTTGTTCCAATAAAGTAACCAATGTTAACTACCGGGACAATAGATAAACCCCTATGCCAGCCACGAATTATACGCCTAAATGTATTGAAGGCTGAATAGAACTTGCGATATGTCCAGTTGAGCCCATGTTCGAGTTCATGAGGAGACATTTTTTGAGGTAAGTAGGTTGCGTGTAGGGCATCAAATTTTGACCAATCATGCTTAAATATTCTACCTGCACGCTTTAAACTCTCGTAAAACTTAGTCCCAGGTAGTGGAGTAAGGATTGAAAAAATTGAGCCATCTACTTTTGTCTCATTCAAGAATTTTACAGTACGTTTAAATACACCTTTATCATCTTCGTCAAATCCGAACATAAGTGAAGTAAAAACGGCAATACCAAGTTTATGCAATTCCTGCACAATTGACTTAAATTCTTTTATTTTATTAAATCCCTTGTTCACGCCATCCAAAGCCTTTTGTGACACAGACTCTACTCCTATAAAAAGGATACGACATCCAGATTTTGCTGCAAGCTTCAAAACTTCTGTATTTTTCATAAAATTGAGTGAGGCTTCACCACCCCACTTTATCCGAAGAGGAATAAGGGATTGAAATAATTCCTTTGCATATTTTGGCTTTGCAAATATGTTGTCATCTATAAATACAACAAATCTCCTTAGCGATGCCTTTATTTCGTCTATTATATGATGTACAGGTCGGGTTCTAATTCTTTTACCTGAAAATGGGGTCACAGAGCAAAATGCACAATTATTTGGGCAGCCCCTTGTAGTTTGGACAAGATAAACATATCGGTTGCTATGAGGTAATATGTCCCATCTTGGAAATGGAATTTTTTGTAAATCAGAATAATTACAAGAGCGATAAAATTTTTTAAGCTTACCAGCTCTAAAATCATTAAGTAATTCTGGCCAGAGAAGTTCTGCTTCCCCTATTACAACTGAAGTTGCGTGCTTTATAGCCTCGTTGGGTAAAAATGATGGATGCATACCCCCCAATACAACTGGCACCCCTCTCTTTTTGAATTCATCCCCAATCTGATAAGCTCTTGGGGCGATTGAAGTAATTGCTGTAATTCCTACAAGGTCTACGGGTTCATCAAAATTTATTGGTTCATAGCGTTCGTCTATTATTTGTACTTTTGTATCTCTTGAAGTTAGCCCTGCCAGGATGAGTAAATTAAGAGGTGCTGCTCTAAAGAAATTTCTTATTGCCTTCCTCTTCCTGTGGGATTGGTCAGGGTAAATAAGAGTGAGCTTCATTTAATCTCCCGTTAATAAGAATATTATCTCCCATTTTTTTGAATTTCACACTATGAAGAGATAACATCTCCTTAATGTTTTTAACTCCTATGTCTCCAACTACTGGGATTCCATCTCCAATAATTTTAGGTGCAATAAAAAAATAAACCCGATTCACTATTCTCTTGCATAACGCTTGAGTAAATATCTCCTTACCCCCTTCTATCAGAATACTTTGTATTCCAATTTTTCCTGCTTTTTTTAAAACTTCTAAGATATCTACTCTTCCATCTTTATCCTTTTTAATTTGCCAGACTTCTGCTCCGTTAATTTTTCTATTTTTAGTAGTCGCAATTATGCATCCGGGACCCAAAACTTTTGCCTTCTTTGGGATTCTTAAATTTGAGTCAAGTACAATACGCTTCGGATTCTTCCCTCGTACAAGTCTTGTAGTAAGCTCTGGGTCATCTGCAATCACGGTTCCTATCCCAACCATAACTGCATCTACTTGTGAACGTAAGCGATGGACAAACTTCCTTGATTTTTCACCAGTTATCCACTTTGATTCACCATTTAAAGTGGCAATTTTCCCATCCAATGATATTGCTGCCTTTAAACTGACAAATGGAATACCAGTTTTAACATACTTAAGATAAACCTCGTTCAAATTAGTTGCTTCCTCTTCACATTCCCCAAGTGTCACTTTGATACCCGCTCTTCTAAGTTCCTTAACCCCTTTTCCATTAACCCAAGGTGATGGATCAATAATTGAGGCATGTACTTCTTTAATTCCTGCATCAATTATTGCTCGTGTACATGGTGGAGTCGTTCCCCAATGACAGCAGGGTTCAAGATTTACATAAAGGGTAGCGCCATTAGCAGATTTACCTGCCTCTTTCAAGGCAGTAATCTCTGCATGGGGTTTCCCCTTCATTTTGTGGTATCCTTTACCGACAACTTTTTCATTTTTTACTACAACTGCGCCAACCATTGGATTTGGTGAAGTCCTACCAAGCCCTCGGTAGGCAAGCTTTATAGTTTCACTCATGTATTTTGTATCTGTCTCCATTTTATGTCCTATTTACATTAAGTTTTAATTTGAGATGAAATAAAATTTGATACCTCTTCTTCATTATTATTAAATCTGATATAAATTCCCCTAAAGTTTTCAAGTCTTGTTGGCTTATCAAATGGAGATAAGAAGATACCATTCTTATCTTTATAATAGGACTTAAATTCATCCCATCGTTTCTTTTTTTCAAACACAATCCCTTTTATTTTCACACCTTCTTTGGTTAAATAGTAATAACTTGGTAAAAAATAAGGTAGAATTGCCCATCCAAGAAGAATAGATGCAATAATAACCCAATACCACCCAAATGAAAAGTATATTCCTACACTAATTGTAATAAGGAAGAGTATAATTACTGCAGTTTTTTTCTTATATTTTATACAGGGATGCAACTTCCATCCCATCTTTAACATTTTCCAAATGCTTCTTTTAGCAGTTTATATCCTTCTTTAAGCGATTGGCATATTACCTTTGTTTCAGAGATTACAGGCATAAAGTTTGTGTCTCCAACCCATCTTGGGACCACATGTATGTGAATATGGTCGCGCACCCCTGCACCTGCGACTGTGCCAACGTTTATCCCTATATTAAAACCATCTGGGTTCATAGTAAATTCTAAAACTCTCACAGATTCCTGTACAAGCTTAAACATTGAAATTACCTCTTCGGAAGTGAGCTCTCCAATAACTCCTACATGTCTGTAAGGTGCAATCATAAGATGTCCATTATTATATGGGAAAATGTTCATCACTACAAATGCTTTTGCCTCTCGGGATAAAACATAAGCTTCTGCATCTTTTTTCGCTATTGCTTCACAAAATATACACCTATCTTTAGAGGATAAATAAATATATTTTGTTCTCCATGGTGCCCATAGTCTTTCAAGCGAAACTTTGTAATTCTCCTGTCTTTGACTTTGGATAGTATCAACCCTAAATGGTTGAGTCACTTTCATTGTAGTTTTAAAGTGTAACTTTGCAACTTTCTGTAAAATATTATCTCCGTATCTATCCACTAAATCTTTTGCCACTCTCTCAACTTCAGCCGATGCCCCTTTTGGTAATTCTTGACCTGTATAGTTTGGTATTTGTGCAGATAATTTTTCCAATTCTTCAACAAACTTAGCTCGTGCAAGTATTGATGCAGCAGCAACTGCTGGGTCATCTTCTGCTTTTGGGCGTTGTTCAAGTTTTATCTGCTTACCTTTTTTCATCAGCGCACGTTCAATATACTTCCTATCACCAAATTTATCTGCTATAGCAAGCTTACAGTCTACCTTTTCAAGCATATTTTCAATCACCCGCGCATGCCCCCATGCAAGGATATAATTTAGATTATGCATTTTAGAATAAAGTTCATTATACTTCTCTGGTCCAATCATAACTATAGAATAAGGGCATAACTTTTGAATAGCCTCACTTAATGACTTAATCCGAGTATCGGATATCTTTTTTGAATCCTTAACTCCAAGTTCAGATAGTTTTGGGATGATATACTCATTAACCATAACTCCAGCTACTACAAGGCCACCAAAGTAATCACCTTTTCCTGACTCATCTGTTCCAATCCAACAAAGCATTTTTAAAATTATATACCAATTTTCAAAAAAAAGCAAGAAAAAAACTTGACGGAAGAGAATTTTAATGTATATAAAAATATAAGAAGGAGCAATGAAAAAATTATTAATTTTGTGTGTTTTTTTACCTGTGTTAATCTCTAATATTGAGGGCTCGCAAACTGACTTATCTAAAATAAGGGGAGCTATTAAGAAAGCGGGAGCAAAGTGGGTAGCAGATGAGACATCAGTTTCAAGACTTAGCCCAGAAGAGAGAAAAAATTTATTGGGATGGGATAAGAACCGTGAGCTGCTCTTCATAGAAGAAATAGGAAGAGATCCTCCACCTGAGCCAAAAACTTATCCACCATATCTTGATTGGCGTGATTATAATGGTAAGAACTATATGACCACTGTAAAGAGTCAGGGTGCCTGCGGTTCTTGTTGGGCTTTTGCAGCTGTAGCATCAATGGAGGCATTAGTTAATATTCAAACTGATATAGAAAACCCGGATATGGACATTTCAGAACAAAAGCTTGTATCTTGTGACTACTACGATAATGGATGTGGTGGTGGTAGTGCCTACGGTGCATGTACTTATCTCACTCAACATGGAGCTCCTGAGGAAGCCTGTTTTCCTTATCAGGCTAGTGATGCAGTTCCATGTGGAGACACATGCGATAATGCATTGTTTACAAACCGTAAGCTGAGTGGGTGGGGATATACTTATTCTTCAGTTACAGGAATAAAAGAGCACGTCCAGAATGGTCCTATTTGGGCAGCAATGATAGTTTATGAAGACTTTTACAACTATGCTGGTGGAGTATACGAGCATGTATCAGGTAGTTTAGAGGGTACACATGCAATTTCAATTATAGGCTGGGATGATTCTCTCAGTTGTTGGATTTGTAAAAATAGCTGGGGCTCATACTGGGGAGAACACGGCTATTTCAGGATAAGGTGGGGTCAGTGTGGAATAGAACAGTATGGAGTTTGGCTTCGAGTAGCTCCTATTCACTATCCTAAAATTGAGTTTTCTTCTATTGCAGAAGTAAATGATTCACAATATGGAGACGGTGATGGAGTATTAAATCCGGGTGAAAAAGCAGAGCTATTCCTTACTTTAAAAGCTCATCCCCAATGGACAAATGCCTCTTCTGTCTACGCTATATTGCGGTCATCGAATCCTGAAGTAATAGAAGTCTTAGATTCAACTGCTACCTATGGCACAATACTAAGCGGTGAGTTATGCACAAATGAAACTGACTCATTTGTGGTCTTAGCTGCGCCAGATAGTACGCCAACAAGAATTGATATGTTTCTGTATGTAACAGCACAGGGAGATCAAGGTGGTAATTATTGGACAGACCCTGAGTTGTCTTTTGAAGGAAGAGTAGATTGGAGTCAATGTGGCTGGCCTATCTCTTGTGGAAATGTCAGGACATCCCCTTGTGTGATTGATATTTATGGTGATTATAAGAAAGAAGTCATATTTGGGTCAGATTTAGGTAACCTTTTTGTAAAAAGTAATGATGGTGAGGATGTAGCTAATTTTCCAGTAACTCTTAGTAACAGGTGTTGGAGCTCACCTGCAGTAGGAGATGTAGATAGTGATGGTAAAAAAGAAATAGTTACAGCGTCTACCGATGGAAACATCTATCTTTTTAAGGATACCGGAGAATTAATATGGATGCTCCCTACAGGTGAAACTATCACTGCAACACCCGCTCTCTTTGATTTTGATTCAGATGGGACACTTGAAATAGTTATAGGGAGTGGTAGGAAGTTGTATGTATTACATTCCGATGGCTCAACCTATAACTCAAACTTCCCATTTAATTCCCCAGATGGAACTACAATTCCATCAGGAGTAGCTATTGGAGACATTGATGGAGATGGCAATAAGGACATCGTATTTGGTACTTTTGGTGGAAATCTTTATGCACTCTCCTTAAATGGGGTTTTACTCACAGGTTGGCCTTTTCATATAGGTGGTAGAATTCGTGAGTCTCCATCAATTGCTAATTTAGATGGTACAGGGCTAAAAGTAGTTGTAGGTTCCTCCACCGATACACTTGCAATCGTGAATCCTGATGGCTCTGAATATTTGATAATTACGGCTATGGGTGGGATAATAACATCTCCTTCATTCGTAGACTTAGATGGAGATAATGAGCTTGAAATATTCTTTGGCGCTAACGACTCCTGTATATATGCCTATCACCATACAGGGGTTCCAGTTACTGGTTGGCCAATAAAGTGTAATAGTAGTGTACAGGCTTCAATTGCTTTCTCCGATATTGATGCAGATGGCGCTCCTGAAATTATCACAGTGTCTAAGGATGGTACCGTATATGTTCTTAATTCGAATGGCTCACCTCTTTCTCCTTTTCCATATCAACTAACCAATTCACCAACTTCACCTGCAGTATTTGACATAGATCTTGATGGTGATATAGAAATCTTATTTGGTAGTTCATTTGGGATGGAAGTAATCGATGTAAGAGGCTCTTATCTTCCTGATGCCTACTGGTGTATGTATCGTGGTAACCCATATAGGACAGGTAATTATGAAGATATTTATATTGGAGTAAGTGAGGAGATAAGTCCTGTTCTGACATCCAAAGTTCAGATTTTCCCGACTCCATTTATGAGAGGGATTACTATCTTATGCAAGGAGCCAGTTTTGGTTGATATTTATAATCTTGCAGGTCAAAAAGTAAGAGAACTTATCTCTCCTAAGGGAAAAATGGTTTTTTCATGGGATGGCACAAACGAATTTGGAAAGCCTCTTCCATCAGGGATATATTTCTGTGTTGTGAAATTGGCAACTGGAAAAACCCTAACTAAAAAAGTGATAAAGTTGAAGTAGTGGCAACCCTTGTGGTTGTCCAAATAATAGGGCAGGGATAAGCTTTGTCCCTACAATTAGAATAAAGTCAATTGTTGTTCCTCTTCGTCTTTCTCTTTGGATACATTTACTTTACCGTAAACTCCATCATAACCTGGTAAAATATTTACCTTTCCTTCTCTTACATTACAAATACTACGAGCAATCTTTGGTATAGTTACAGTTTTTAACTCCTCATATGGAGCTTCCAATAAACATCCAAATTCTGTACCAAAATGGTGAATAAGCTTACTATACTCATTTATCACTTTTTCTGTTTCTATCCCCACTCCAAGAGCATCACTTATAATTTCATGTAATGGGATGAGGTGCTTACATGGTATTTTACCATCTTTTGGCTTTTTTCTATCTGCGAGTAAGATTACACGATGCATCACTCCAACAGTAACTGGTCTTCCACATTTAGGGCAAATGTTATCGTTGGCAATTGCTTCTTCTGGTGATATTCTTGTTCCACATTTCCGATGTCCATCCCAATGGTATTTACCTTCTTCAGGAAAAAACTCAACTGTAAATTTAAATTTTGCTGGCTCTTGTGTCTTAATAGCATTAATAATTTCATAGTAATTGAGCTCACAATCAAAGCAATTTGCTTCCCTCCCAATATTTCTAAGAGAATGTGCATCCGAATTAGAAATGAGTGCAAATCTGTCAAGTAGAGACCATCTCCAATTCATAGGTGGGTCGGATGATAGTCCAGTTTCAAGAGCAAAGATATTTGAAGTCTGATTACCGAAACATTCCTCTATTGAATCAAACCCAAAGTTAGCGCCAAATAATGAGAACCATGGCGTCCATACATGTGAGGGGACTACAAAAGTATCAGGCACAATTTCAAATAATCCTTTTACCATAATCTCAGAGTCAAGTGAAACAATAGGTCTTCCATCTACTTCTAAATTTCCATGTTTTGAAAGGAACGAGTTAATCTTATTTACAGCTTCAAATGTGGGTCCAAATATTATATTATGTATCTTCCTTAACTTTCCATTCTTTGTATATACATTATTTACTTCAGTGGTAAGAATAAAATAAGTCTCTCCATACTTAAACAAGTTTCCATCTTCAGGGTTAAGTTCATCCTTGAGTTCTTTTATCCAACTGGGATGAGTGAAATCGCCTGTTCCCATAAGTTTTAGTCCCTTAATTTTTGCTGTCTGAGCTATAGAGCTTATTCTCATGTCTCGTGATGTAGCTCTTGAATACATAGAGTGTATATGGAAATCGGCAAAAAATTTCATTTACAACTTCTCCTCTTTTACCCACAAGCTTAATTTATCCCTTTTAATATTCTGTTGTTTACCTGTTTTCATATTTTTAATAGTTATTTGTTCTCTTTTTAGCTCATCAGGACCTGCCACAATAACATACGGTATCCCCTGTTTATTTGCATACTTGAACTGCTTTGATAGTTTAGCAAAATTGGTATAAACTACAGTTGGAATTCTTAGCTCTCTGAGCTCATTTGCAATACTTATAGAATAACCGGAACTTGCTTCATCAAATTGAGTTACAAGCACTTTAACTTTTGGCTTAAATTCTGGCATCATACCGAGTTTTTCCATAACAGCAATAACCCGTTCAACTCCGATAGTAATACCAACTGCAGGTATTTCTTTCCCAAGAAATATGCCAATAAGATGGTCAAATCTGCCTCCGCCAGCAAGGCTACCAATTTTAGGCTCTTCAACCACAGTCTCAAATATAGGGCCTGTATAATAGTCAAATCCTCTTGCAAGCCACGGATTGAAAGAAAATCGCTCTTTCTTAACTTCAAAATGTTCTAAATAGTTAAATAGAGATTTAAGCTCTTGTAATCCATCATTTTGTGGTAATACTTGTTCTAATTCTGGTAAACTTTTGCAAGCCTGTAACATATCTAAAAGCTCCTCTATAACATTTGATTTGATTCCTCTTAATTTAAGCTCCTCCTTTATACCAACAACTCCTATACGCTCAAGTTTATCTATTGTTCTATAGACTTCAAATTCTCTATTTTGCTCCACTCCCGTATACTTACATATACCTTCAAGTATTTTTCTATTATTGACTTTTGTTTTGAACTCTTTAAACCCAAGCGCAGAAAAAATCTCGTCTGTCATAGCAAGGATTTCAGCCTCTGCAAACATTGAATTAGTGCCAACAATATCCACATCACATTGATAAAACTCTCTAAACCTACCATATTGTGGCTTATCAGCTCGCCATACAGGTTGAATCTGGTATCTCATGAATGGCATTGAAATCTCTGGGTACATTGCAATAACCCTTGCCAAAGGAATAGTAAAATCAAATCTTAAGCTTACATCTCTTTTACCTCTATCCTTAAATTTGTAAATAAGCTTTTCTTCTTCTCCATATCTATTTTTACCTGATAATATTTCAAAATATTCAATAGCAGGAGTTTCAATAGGTTCAAATCCATAATTTTCAAAAATGTTTTTTATAATATTAATAACATACTCTCTTCTCCTCATCTCATCGGGTAGAAAATCTCTCATTCCTTTTAAAATTTTTGGTTTTATTTCACTCATATTTCACCTACTTCATTTTCAACTGCGGTTAGTATCTCATTATTTTTAACAAGCTCCAATACTGCTTGAATATCTTTATAAATTTCTCTATCCTCATCTAAAAATGGTACTTTTTCTCTTATTTTTTGGTATGCAACAAGTGTTCCTTTTCCGAGTTCTTGCAATTTTAGGCCTCCTAATTTCACTCTCAAATCTATTGACTGGGTGGCAACGAGTAATTCTATAGCTACAATGTGCTCAACATTTTTTATAATTTCTCTTGCGTCTTTTGCTGATATAGGAGCCATTGACACATAATCTTCTTGCCCTTCAGATGTAGGAATTGAATCAACCGATGCAGGATTGGCTAACACTTTATTTTCTGATACTAAGGAAGCAGCAGTGCACTGTGCAATTGCAAACCCCGAGTTTAGCCCAGGTTTAGTTGTAAGGAAACTTGGTAACCCTTTATTCAAATAGCTTGTGAGGAGTCTGAAAATTCTACGTTCTGAAATGTTACCAAGATTAGCTATCCCTATCCCTAATGCATCAAGCCATACTGCGATAGGTTCACCGTGAAAGTTACCACCTGATATGACTTTATTTAATTCTGTGAATACTAATGGATTATCTGTTGCAGAATTTATCTCAATTAAGAGCTGTTTATCTACTATTTGTATAATGTCTAAAATCACCCCTAATACTTGAGGGATACACCGCAATGAATAAGCGTCTTGAACATGCTTTTTATCAGTATCTAACCACTTACTTCCTTGAGTTATATTTAGTATATTTTGTGCAACTTTACATGCACCCGGATACGGTCTAATTTTATGAATTTCTTGGCAAAAAGGTGACCTAAATCCTATAAGAGCTTCAAGGCTTAATGAACTAGCTATTTCACTATTCTTAAAAACCTGCTGTGCATCCCATACAGCAATAGCACCAATTCCAGCTGATACCTGGCTTCCATTAATCAATGCAATCCCCTCTTTTGGTTCAAGTTCTAATGGTTTAATGCCAGCATTGTTAAGCGCTTGAATTCCAGTCATCCTCTGTCCTTGGTAATCTGCTTCTCCCTTTCCTATAAGAACAAGTGCAATATGGGCGAGTAAAGCAAGGTCTCCAGATGCTCCGACAGACCCTTTTTCTGGAACGATAGGATAAATACCTTTATTAAGTAGTTCAAGAATAGTCTCAATAACTTCACATCTAACTCCAGAATACCCTTTTGCAAGTGCATTTGCTCTGAGTAATAAAGTAGCCCTAACAATCTCATGTGGTAAGGGTTCTCCTACTGCTGAAGCATGTGAAAGTATAATCTTTTGCTGAAAATCTTTAAGTTCAGTAGCTGTAATCCTAACATTTTCTTGTGAACCAACTCCTGTGTTCAATCCATAAATGGGTTCAAGAGCAGTACTCTTTTCTCTTACCCAATCTGAGCTCTTTTTAACTTTAAACTTTGCTTCTGGTGATAAAACAACTTTTATAGCTTGAGAACGAGCTACCTCCACAACATCTCTAATTGTCAAAGACTCTCCATCTATCACTAATTTCCTATTCATTAAATATTAGAAGTTAATTCTCTTTATACACGATTTTCCTGTACACAAACATGGTTTGTTATTTAATAATTTAGCTTTATTCCCACTCAATTAAAAGCTTTAATTTGAGTCCCAGTAATCTCCGGTGTAACTATCTTGGAGTATACTTTCTGCTCTCTCACTCTTCTACCTATCAAATGACAATATTGATCACCAAAGTCAAATACAAGAATTGTATCGGGTTGCATGGTATTTGTCACTCACATTAATATTAATTAGCAAGTTAGATGTAAGGCGGCTATCACTTTCTTTGTATTAATCAACTTATTATAATCTTCACATGCTTCATTTGTTGGCTTTACTATAACTTCTACTTGGTTTGCTTTTATAGTTTCTAATAATTCATTAGGAACATCCATCACTCCATAAGCTCCAGTTCCTATTATAAGTACATCTGGAGACTCCTTTAACACTTCAGAGAGGTCATCTATTTGCAGTAAATGCCCACTCTTACGCCACCAATTTTGGTTAACCCTATCCGGATATATAATGACATCATGAGTGTATGTAATCCCATTTATTACAATTCTTCCAAATTCGTAAGAATCAATCATTTTACCTTCCTTTTTATCCTTCTAAGAATAGAAAATATAATCACCCCCACTATAGTTGTATACAATGCTCCGGGCATGATATATCTTCCAAAGAAAAAAAGTGACAGCTCTTTTTGACTTGCAAAAATGACAGTCTCGTAGAACAAGGATGTTACGAAAAGTGTAATCATCCATAAAATTGGAGTCTCTCGATAAACTCTGGTCCCAATACTCCCTACTCCATAGCCAACCATAGTTCCTACAAGGGCATTATAACCTAAAGATGAACTATATAAATCCAGAAATAGACCTGTCAAAAAGCCAACCCACATAGCTGTTTTTCCATAAAATAGGGCTATGTAAATTACAAGAATCATCACGATATTTGGTGTAACCTGAAATACAGCTATGTTTAGGAGTATACTTATCTGAATTATGCATAAAAAGAAAGTAATGATACATAAACCTATCATTTACTCATGCAGCTCTGTCCGAATTGAAGGTTCTTGAATTTTAAATTTAGTAGGAATCCATCTGTCTTCTTTTGGATAGATTTCCCATACAGGAGTTTCATAAATAGCTTCTTTTTCCGACACAGTTGGCATTTCTTTTACGATAAAAACGTATTCAACTTCTGAAAATTTACAAACTGGTTTTAACCTGATTGAATAAAACAGCTTTGTCTTATCCACATCTATTTTTTCTACTTCACCGATTTCTAATCCCTTAGGAAACACACTGCCAAGTCCAGAAGTGACTATTTTATCACCAACTTTTATATCAGAATAAATTGGCACCTTTTCAAGTATACAGCCTTCACCACTCTCCCATTTTGCAATTCCCTGAATTCCAGTACGTATATCCATAGCACTTACTCTAAAATTAAAGTTAAAAAAAGTCTGGACCACGGCTATATTTTTTCTATTTTCCAGTATCTTACCGTATACTCCATCCATCGTAATAACAGGTAGATTCTTTTCTACTCCGTCATCTTCTCCTTTATCAACTACACATATTCCTGACATCGGGTCTGGGTCTCTACCTACCACTTTTGCTGCAATTAGTTTGTATGGCTTTTGAGTCTTAAATTCAAGTAATGACTTTAGTTTTTCATTTTCATATTTATACATCTTAAGCTGTTGATTTTCAAATACAAGTTGAGCCATTTTCTGTTTAAGGATTTTATTCTCATGTCTTATTTTAAAAGTATTAAAAAGAAAAGAAGCATATTTTTGAAATGGCGAAAAGAATGAAGTTGCTCTAAGTTGAACTCTTATCCCTCTTTGTGTTTTTCCAAGTCCAATTAACACTATACAAATGATAATAAGTAAGATAAACCATATACTAACTTCTCTTCTCCACATCTATACGCTATGCATAAGGACTTTGTGATACTTATCAAAATTATCAAGAATCTTACCAGTCCCTTTGACAACGCACTCAATAGGGTCTTCAGAAATTTTCACTTTAAGCGCCGTTTCTCTTGATATCAGTATTGGAAGTCCTCGAAGTAGTGCGCCACCACCAGCTAATGTAATACCGCTATCTATAATATCGGACGAAAGTTCTGGTGGAGTGCGTTCAAGTGCATGTTTTACTGCATCAATAATTGCATTTACAGGCGTTTTTAACGCTTCTCTTATCTCTTTAGAATTTACTTTAACAGTCCTTGGCAATCCAGCTATAGCGTCTCGCCCCTTTACTTCTATACTCTCCTCAGTTTCTAATGGCATTACAGAGCCTATTTTTATTTTTATCCCCTCTGCTGTAGTTTCACCTATAAGCAAGTTATATTTCTTCTTTAGGTACTCAACAATGGCATCGTCCATCTCATCTCCTGCTATTCTAATAGATATTTTACATACTATATCAGAAAGTGCAATAACAGCTATCTCTGTAGTCCCTCCTCCTACATCTATTACCATATTTCCTGCCGGTGATTCAATTGGAAGTCCTGCTCCTATAGCAGCTGCAACGGGCTCCGCTACAAGCCATACATTAGATGCACCAGCATGGTCTACAGAATCCTTCACTGCCCTTCGTTCCACATCTGTTATCCCTGAAGGGACAGCTACAACAACTCTCGGTCTTACAAACAGTCCCTTAACTTGAACTTGATGAATGAAAGTTCTAATCATTTCTTCAGTAATCGCAAAATCTGCTATAACACCGTGTTTCATTGGTCTTATAGCCTTAACAGTATCCGGAGTTCTACCCAGCATTTTTCTTGCTTCCTCTCCAACTGCTATTGGTTTATGTGAATTTGCATCAATAGCTACAACTGTTGGCTCGTTTAATACTATTCCCCTCCCCTTCACATATACAAGTGTAGTAGCAGTCCCAAGGTCAATTCCTACATCGTGGCCAAGGAATTTACTAAATATATCTTTAAGAGCCATAACGTCCCCCACATACACTTACACAGACTCCACATATATAAACTCCTATCCCTTTTAATTTGCTAAACTCCCTCAATTTACTAATGCACTTTCCCTTATCATACCCAGATTCAGTGATAGCAAGCGCAGGACACACTTCTATACACTTTTTGCAATCATTGCATCCACCATCACTTATTGGTTTATCCAGCTTTAGTGGAAAATCAGTCAAGATAGTAGCATACCTAACCTTAGCACCATAATCTGGATTTACAAGAAGACCAGAGCGTCCAATCCACCCGAGACCGCATTCCCTACCTATTAGTGAATGAGGAAGATGCCCAATCTGGTATTCCCAATCAACTGTCTGAGATGCAGGTATTGCAACTGCATTTTTGCCTTTGGACTGAATAAAGTTTGACACCTGCTCAGCAACTTGGTCGAGTATCCAATTCACAGTTTTATAGTGATGTTTATAAATTAAAGTAGGTGCTCCTTTAATTGTTGAAAGTACCGAATCCGAAAGCCTATATCCAATAGAGATACCATAAGGTAAGCTTTCTGCCACTTCTCTTATAGAAGGGTGAAATTTCTCCTTTAACTTCTCAATATTACAGACTCCAAAAAGTGCAATTCCTTTATTAACAACGAACTCTTTAATTTCACTGTAATTTTTTTCTTCCTTCACTTCCTAATTTTACTCAAAGACGCTCTAATGTCAAGATATAATTTTCATGAGACTACTCAAAATTTAACAATTTTCAAATAGAGTATTGAAAAATAGGTAAACTTTATGTCAATATTTTACTTGACACATCTTACAAATTTCAGTAAAATCTACCAACAATGGTACAAATAGCGCCTTCATTACTTTCGTGTGATTTTTCTTGTCTTGAGCATGAGATTCGTACAGTAGAGGTAGCAGGTGCAGATTTATTACATCTTGATGTTATGGATGGTCACTTTGTCCCAAATCTCACTTTTGGGCCAGTTGTGATTAAAGGCATTCGTAAACTAACTTCGTTACCCCTTGATGCTCATTTAATGGTTGAGACTCCCGAGCGCTGGGTTGAAAAATTTATTTCTGCTGGCGTAGACTGGATAAGCTTTCATATTGAAGTGGCGAAAAATCCAAAACAAGTAATCAATCTTGTAAAAAGTAGTAGACTTAAAGTTGGGCTTGCTATAAATCCACCAACTCCATTGGAATCAATTATAAATTGGGTTAATGATGTAGATTTCATCCTTGTAATGACAGTAAATCCTGGCTTTGGTGGTCAAGAATTTATATCTGAACCTCTTGAGAAAGTAAAAGCCCTAAGTAAAATGGGCGTAATGGTAGAGGTAGATGGCGGAGTCAACTTAAGCAATGTCTCTAAAGTAGCCGATGCAGGTGCGTCCACTATTGTAAGTGGGGCTGGCGTATTTAATACTAAAGACCCTGGCACTACCTTAAAGAAGTTAAAATCTATTGCCAATGGCACGCAAATGTGAAATATGTAGTAAAAGGGGGCTTTACGGTTCAAGTATAAGTCACTCACACCGTGTTACAAAGCGTAGACAGTTTCCCAATCTTCATACTGTAAGGACTAAAGTTGGTGGGAAAGTCAAAAGGATACTAATTTGTACCCGGTGTCTAAGGTCTGGTAAAGTAGAAGTTGTGTAAAATAGTTTAGCTTTACTGAGAAATCCAAAGTCCAAATTTCAAGATTGTTCCCAAAAGTATAGCTTAAATTCACCGTCTATTAACTTTCCATAAGAGAAATGGTGTTTCCAGTCCCCGAGCATCAAGAACTGTTTATTTTTATAACTTATGTGTTTAGGTAAGTGTATGTGTCCTAAAATAACAGCATCAAACCCTTGTTCAAACTTTTGGCAAGCAAATTTATATAGATACTTCCATCTCATAGTTTCTTTATTTGATAGCTTTCTTGAAATTCTTGCTATCAATCTTGCTATGTTTCTTCCAATATCGGGATGTAACCAGTAAAAAATGAAATTACTTAATCTATTTCTGAGTACAAATCTCATTAGGTCAAATGAATAAATTTCATCTCCGTGTGCAATAAAAACTCTTTTTCCTTGTAGCATAAGTTCTACTGGTTTTTTATAAACGCTTATATTGAGCTCTTTTGTAAAAAAGTCACCTACCCAAAAATCATGGTTCCCAATTATATAATAAATTTTAACTCCTGTTTTTCTAAGTGAACTTAGTGCACATAGAATATTAAAGTAAACTTTTGGTATTTGTGTTTTGTATTCAAAATAGAAGTCAAAAAGGTCACCTACAATAAAAAGCGAGTCGCATTTTCCTTTGATGTACTCTATAAACTCAAGAAATTTACATAGCTTAGTTGATTCACTGTCAGCTTCTTCAAAATGTTGGTCAGATATAAAATACACTGGCATATATTCTAAAAATTCCAAATCTCAAGCATCAAATTCCAAATAAATCCCAATGTTCAAACTCCAATTTTCAAAATATCATCTGCTTTGTCAGTTCAGGGGAACTGACCTAATTACTTTCTTGCGACTAAATAATTACTCTGAACATTCTGCTTTTCTCACAGTTTCTGCTATGACTTCTTCAATCCTTTTTTTCATATTGTCTACATTAAAACATTTGTCTACTCTTTCTCTTCCTTTCTCACCCATTGATTTAGCCTTTTCCTTATCCATAAGTAAACTAATTACAGCTTCAGCAATCGGTTCTGTTTCCCCTGGTGGTACTAAAATTCCAGTTACTCCATTTTCGACAATCTCCGGTATAGCTCCATTGTTTGATGCTACCACCGGTTTACCAAGTGCTCCAGCCTCTATAAGAACACGTCCAAATGGTTCTGGTAGAATTGGTGTATGAACTAGTACATTTAATTTTGCTATATAAGGTAAGGCTGGAATTTTCTCGCCGATAAATTGTATTTTGTCGCTCATCCCTAATTTGTGAGAAAGTTCTTTAAGTTCTTCCAAATACTTGTAATCACCAAAAATTGGGCCTCCCACTATTATGAAATTAGCCTCCTCGATTTTCTTACTTATTATATCAGCAGCTTTAATAAAATATTCTATCCCCTTCCATTTAGCGATTTGCCCCACATATCCAACTATAGGGACCGCTGATTCACACCTTGTTTCTGTATAAGGCTCGACTCTTATCCCGGGGTAAACAACTTTAACCTTACTCCTCATTGGAAACTTTTCTGCTACTGCACGAGAGTCCGCTATTATTCGTGTAGAAAGTAAGTAAAGAATCCACAACCATATTTTTGTAATTATATTTCTTGGTAGTATATCTCTAAAATGGCAAATACTTGGTATCCTTGCAAGTCTTGCTGCAATAACTCCTATAATATGTGCTTTTTGAGTATTAGTGTATACAACACAAGGATTCTCTTTTCTCAACAGTTTAAAAAACCGAAATATTAGAGTAGGTAGGTTATAAATATCTGATAATGAAAGTGGACTCTCCCTTTTTCTCATTATGATTCTCAAAGGCATAGGAAATGTTATGCATTTTATTCCTACAGCTTCAAGTTGTGTTACCAAAATTGTCTTATTACTTGGGCTTACAAATACTGGTTTAAATTTAATTCTGCATATTATATCCTTTAAGCTATGTTCAGCTCCCCCAAATTGTGTAGAGTGGTCAAAAAATAAGACTTTACAGGATCGGTAGGTCCTTTTTGATTTCATACTGAGTAACCTGAGCTCTATACTCTGTCCACACTCTTTCTTTGTTCTCTATAAGTGTCCAAAACACATGTTCACCCAGTGTCTTTTTCAGCAATTTAGACTTTCTAGCATGAGCAATTGCTTCACCCAGGCTCTCAGGGAGGCACTTAATTCCTTCCGTTTCTCTCTCTTTAACGGTCAAGTGATAAATATCTTTTTCAACTGGTGACGGCAATTTGTATTTTTTTCGTATGCCTTCAACTCCTGCTTGCAGCATCACTGCGAAAGCCAAGTACGGATTACAAGCTGGGTCTGGTGCCCTATACTCCACTCTATCAGCTATTTCTCTTCCTGGAGGATGTGCTGGTACTCTTACAAGTGTAGACCGATTCTTCTTTGCCCATGAGATATAGACTGGAGCCTCATACCCTGGCACCAATCGTTTATAAGAGTTTTCCCACTGGTTTGTAACGAGTGTTATTTCCTCTGCATGTTTGAGTAACCCTGCAATAAATTGGTCGCCAATTTTTGAATTCATAATATTTTTGTTTCCCTTAAACAACGAAAGGTGTACATGCATCCCTGACCCTGTCACTCCAAATATTGGTTTTGGCATAAATGTAGCATAGACACCACTCCTTTGGGCTATTTCTTTAACTACGAGTTTATATGTCATTGTATAATCAGCCATTTTAAGTGCCTCTTGATATGCGAGGTCTATTTCATGCTGTGATGGGGCAACTTCGTGATGCGATGCTTCCACAGAGATGCCTAACTCCTCGAGTGCTAAAATAGTTTGCATTCTTAGCTCATCGCCAATATCTGGAGGTGTAAGGTCAAAGTAACTCGAGAAATCAAGTGTTTGAGTCTCTGTTGATGCCTTGAAATAGAAGTATTCAAGTTCTGGTCCTACATAACAAGTAAACCCAAGTTTTTTAATTTCATCAAGATTCCTTTTAAGTATATATCTCGGGTCACCTTCATAAGGAGTTAAATCTGGCAGTAAAATATCACAAAACATCCTTGCCTCTCTTTGCTCTGGAGTGCTCCATGGCAGTATTCCAAATGTATTAGGGTCAGGCTTAGCTACCATATCAGACTCGTAAATCCTTGTAAAGCCCTCAATTGAGGAGCCATCAAAACTTTTACCGTCCTCTAATGCACTATCAAGTTGTGTAACTGGTATGGTAACACTCTTTAAATTGCCTATTATATCAGTAAACCACAGTTGGATAAATTTTATTTTCTTAGCCTGAGCAAGTTTTAAGATTTCTTTTTTATCCATTATATAAATATAAACGAATTATACGAACAATGGTATTCAAATTTTATTTTCTATTATTCTCAATGTCAAGAAAAATCTTGACCTCGTTTGTTTTTATGTTATATTAAAGAACTAATGATTAAGGGTGTATTTTTTGACTTTTGGGAGACTTTAGTTGTTTTTAATGGTGAATCTGCTCTAAATGAGATGCGACTCAAGAGGGTAGATGGGTTTAGGGATACATTACTCCATTATAACTATAATTTTAGCAAAGAAGCAGTTTGGAAAGCTCTTGAATCAGTTCGTTTATACTGTGGTGAGCTTCGTGAGAAGACCAATAAGGAATTCAGTTCTAAAGAAGTGATAAAGATGGTGCTACAGAAACTAAGTGTTAAATTGACAGCTGAACTTTGCAATAAAATCTTAGAAATCTACTCAAATTCAATTTTATCAATGGATTTGACTCTACGAGCAAAAGTGGATAAGATATTAGCTATCCTTAAGCAAAAAGGACTCAAAATTGGTTTAATTTCAAACACTGAACATGGAGCAATTGAACGATATCTTCTTAAAAGATTTAATATTGGCCAATATTTTGACTCACTGACTTTTTCCTGTGATGTAGGAGTGAGAAAGCCGAGAGTTGAAATATTCAATGAAGCCCTAAAATCATTAAACCTAACCCCTACTGAATCTGTCCATATCGGTGACTGGCCTGAGATAGATATTTTAGGTGCTAAGCGTGCCGGTTTAGGTACAATTTATTTAAAAGTAAAAGATAGACCTTATTCAGAAGAGTTACCTTTACCCGACGCTGTAATAGAAGACATTGCTCAGGTTCCAATAGTTTTGGATAAAGTATTTATATGAATAAATTTCAAAGTTCAAACTCCAAATGTCAAATGAATGCCAAAGCTCGAATACCAAATGAATAAGAATAAGGTGGGTATGGAGTTTATTGTTGTATATACAACTTTTCCTCACCGTAGACATGCAAGGAGATTAGCTAAAAAATTGGTCAAAGAAAAGCTTGTCGCCTGTGCTAATATTTTTAAAATTGACTCTTTATACGAATGGAAAGGTAAGTTAGAGGAAACTCGTGAATACGGTATATTCTTGAAGACACGTGCCGACCTATACTCTTATGTAGAATCGCAAATAAGGGCTAATCATCCATATGAACTGCCATGTGTAATTTCGTGGAAGCTTGATTATGGGTCTAAAGAGTTTCTAAACTGGATATCTAAAAATGCGTCTTATAAAGCATCCGATAGTAGAGTTCAAAAGAGGCAAAAAAGTTAAGTTTTATTTTGAAGCCAAAGAACTCGAAGCTTATGAAGGTGAGACTGTGGCTTCTGCTCTTATAGCCTCTGGAGTAAAGATATTTAGATACAGTAAACACTATAAACGACCATTAGGCTTCTTTTGTGCAATTGGTAAATGTTCAAGTTGTCTTATGGAGATTAATGGTGTTCCTAATCAAATGACTTGTATGAGATTAGTAGAAGAAGGTATGAAAGTGAGACGGCAAGCAGATAAGAAATGACGAAAATCCGAATGACAAATGACGACGGAATTAATTAAGAATTTTTGTATTAACAGGTAGATTTTAGTGATTATATTAGGACTGTAGGAGAGAATGATGAGAGGCATCGTAGAATTTCAACTAAAGAATTAGGAGGAATACCATGGCAAAAAAGACACAAAAAAGGAGGATAGAGTGATGAAACTATTTCCCATTATTCTTTGTGCATTCTTTGTTGGCTGTGCTACACCTTTTACCAGAGAGACCTAAATTAGATTGGATGAATGCCGAATTAACTAAAGTTGGTATTTATAATAAAAATGTGCAAAAGCAAGTTACTGCTTGGGCTGGAGTTAGAAATAGTGCAGCACACGGGAAGCCAAATGAGTTTACAAAAGCTCAAGTGAAAGATATGATTAGTGGGGTAGTTAATTTTAATGCCACTTATTAAAAGTAGTATCGTCTCTATTTTGAGGCTCTTAAGGAATTAGATAAATGAAAAGTTCTGACAAGCAGCGTAAGAGTATTCAGTTGAAGGGATACGATTATTCGCAATCTAGGGCATATTTTGTAACAGTTTGCATTCACAACAAAGAATGTTTATTAGGTAATATAGCGGATGGGCAAATGCAGCTTAATGAATATGGTCATATAGTTGTAGAATGTTGGAACACTATTTCCGACCATTTTAACAATGTGCAATTAGATGGGTCTGTTATGATGCCGAACCATATTCATGGGATATTGATGATTGTGGATAATTGTAGGGACACACCATGCCATGTCTCTACAGGAGAACAATTTGGTAAGCCGACAAGAGGGTCCTTACCTACTATTATTCGGTCATTCAAATCAGTTGTAACCAAACGAATTAATGAAATGAGAAATATATCCTGTATTCCAATATGGCAATCTAGATATTATGAACACATTATACGAAATGAAAAATCATTAAACAAGATTAGAGAATATATAATATATATTGAATAATCCATTGAAATGGGAATTGGATATAGAAAATCCATACAGAAAAAAGATTATAAAAGTTTCACTGATTATTTAAAGGAATAATTAAAATGAAAACTGATATCCTTGTGATAGGGGGTGGTCCTGCTGGCTTATCTGCTGCTATAACTGCAAAAAGTTTAGGTACTGATGTCATTGTAGTGGATGAGAACCCTAAAATAGGTGGTCAGCTGATAAAGCAGACACATAAGTTTTTTGGCTCAAAGCAACACTGGTGTGGTGTTAGGGGAATTGATATTGCTACAATACTTATGAGACTTGTAGAAGAAAGTGGGATAAAAGTGTTCCCCAATGCCTCTGCTATAGGGATTTATAATGAAAATGGCAAGAAAATTGTTGGAGTAGTACTGAACAATGCTCTTGTGCCTATAGAGGCGGATGGCATAATTGTAGCTACAGGGGCACAGGAGAATATGCTTAATTTTGTAAATAACGATTTACCTGGAGTCTATGGTGCAGGTGCAGTCCAGACACTTGTAAATGTCTACGGTGTCCCACCTGGTGAGAGAGTTTTGATGATAGGGTCAGGCAATATTGGGCTCATTGTGAGTTATCAGCTGATGCAAGCCGGAATCCAGGTGATAGGAATAGTAGAGGCTATGCCTTATATTGGTGGCTATTTGGTTCATGCGTCAAAAGTCAGGCGGCTTGGTATCCCAATTTATACTTCACATACAATAAAGGAGGCGATTGGGACTGATGAAGTTGTTGGTGCAGTGATTGTAGAGTTAGATTCTGACTGGAATGAAATTGCGGGGACTGAAAAGAGATTGGACTGTGATGTAATCTGTCTTGCTGTCGGGTTGACTCCATCAGCTGAACTCTTGTGGCAAGCTGGTTGTGATATGGTCTACATTTCGGAATTAGGTGGCTATGTTCCTTGGCATAATAAAGAGCTACAGACGAGTATTCACAGAATTTATGTAGCTGGTGATACATCAGGTATAGAGGAGGCAGTCACTGCTATACTTGAGGGTCGTATTGCCGGTGCTGCTTGTGCATACGAAATAGCTGGAGTAAAAGAGGCTAAAGAAATTATAAAGCAAAATCTTCATGAATTAAGAGAGTTTAGAAAAGGACCATTTGGAGAGAAGGCGAGGGTGGAGAAAGAGAAATTGAAAATGACGAAATCCGAATGTCAAATGACAAACTTACTTTAAAACTTTGTCTGGTGGTAAGGATAGCTTACAAGCTTGTTCTGAGTTGGGTAAGTCCTCAAGTAATTCTTTAACTGTCTTTTTAAGTATAGGATGTATTAAGTCTGGTACTATCTCAGATAATGGCAGGAGTACAAATTTTCTTTGCTGTATGTGTGGGTGTGGGATTATAAGGTTTGGGTCGTTTATAATGAGACTGTCATAAAATAATATATCTAAATCTATGGTTCGTGGTCCAAATCTTTTTGTTCTTTTTCTCTTGAGCTCAGTTTCAATTTGGGAGAGTTTATTTAGTAGTTTGTATGGTGATAGTTTGGTCTTTACTAAAACAACACAATTTAAGAACAGCGGCTGATTTTTCTCTCCTCCACAGGATTCTGCGAACCACGGCTCTGTCTCCCATATAGAAGACATTTTTATTATCTCTCCCATTTGAGATAACTTTTTGATAGCTAATTTAATATTTGTAAGCCTATCCCCAAGATTAGAGCCTATTCCTAAATATACTGATGCCATAGTATAATTATATCAAATCAAAAATCAAATGTCAAAAATATAACAGGAATTGGAGTAGAATTTAAGAGATAGAAAATAAGCCCTTTGATGAGATTCTTCGTTTTGCTCAGAATGACAGAGAAAAGGTATATGTGTTGTAGAGAATGAAAAATTGTTTGACAATAGATGTGTTACAATATATTATTTAGCTAATGAAGGCACAGGAACTTAGGGAAACATTTTTGAATTTTTTTAAAGACCGCGGTCATACGGTAGTGGGTTCATCTGGTCTTGTCCCAAGAGGTGACCCAACCCTCTTATTTACGAGTGCAGGTATGGTTCAGTTTAAGAAGTTATGGTCGGGTGAGTCACCGATTTCATACCGTCGTGCAGTTAGTATTCAGAAATGTTTGAGGGCGAGCGACCTTGATGAGGTGGGGAGGAGGGTCAAGTATAACACATTCTTTGAGATGTTGGGCAACTTTTCGTTTGGTGATTACTTTAAGCTTGACGCAATCAAATGGGCGTGGGAGTTTATGACGAAAGTGTTGAAGTTGTCCGAAGATAAATTGTATGTGTCGGTTCTGAGTGATGACACTGAAGCATATAAGATTTGGCGTGATGAGGTTGATATAGATAACAAAAAGATATTTAAGTTAGGTAAGGATGACAATTTTTGGCTTCCTGCTGGTGGCACTGGTGCTTGTGGACCATGTTCTGAAATATTTTATGACCTTAGTGAGGATGTAGGGTGCGGCAAACCTGACTGTAGACCAGGCTGTAAATGTGACCGATTTCCTGAAGTTTGGAACCTTGTTTTCCCTCAGTATGATTCACAGCCTGATGGCACTCTTAAGCCGCTTAAGAATAGGGGTATTGATACTGGAATGGGACTTGAGCGTCTTCTTATGGTGGTTCAGGGTAAGAAGTCGCTGTTTGAGACTGACCTGTTCAATCCAATTGTTGATGAGGTATGTAAAATTTGTGATGTAAAATATGAGGAGAATAAAGTATCTATAAATATAATTGCAGACCACATAAGGGCACTGACATTTGCGGTTGCTGAAGGTGTATATCCTTCTAATGTAAGCAGGGGCTACCTTTTACGTCGTCTTTTACGTCGTGCTCAAAGGGAGATGTATGAGTTTGGTGTAAAGAAGCCGTTCCTTTATAAACTTGTGCCCATAGTAGCAGATGTGATGCGTGACTGTTATCCTGAGCTTGTCTCTCGCAGAGAGAGTGTAGCATTGATTATAAAGTCAGAAGAAGAAAGCTTCTTGCGTACACTTGGGCAAGGGCTTGTAGTCTTTAACGAAGTCCTTTCTGGGCTCAAGTCACGCACAATTCCGGGTGATGCTGTTTTCAAATTATACGATACTTATGGCTTTCCACCCGAGCTTGTTGAGGAGCTTGCTACTCACAAGGGATTTAAAGTAGATAAAGTTGGCTTTGATAAAGTTATGAATGAAGCAAAAGAGCGTACTAAGATGACAGGTAAGTTTAAGGACTCTGCAAAAGTAGACTGGACTGAAATTTTCCCCATTACTGTGACTGATTTTGTTGGCTATAAAGTTTTACGCACTCGGTCAAAGGTAGCAAAATGGAGGCAAGTTAATGATAATATAGAAATTGTATTGGACCGTAGCCCGTTTTATGCAGAAGCGGGTGGACAGATTGGTGACTGTGGTAAAATATACAATAGCTCAATGGAAGTAGAGGTTTTGGACACTAAAAAATTAGGTGATTTATATGTCCATATTGGGAAATTAAAAAAGGGTAATATAAATAATAAAATGGTAATATGTGAGGTAGATAAAGATAGGCGAAAGGCTGTTGAGCAGAATCATACTGGGACGCACTTAATTCATTCAGCTTTGCGTAAAGTTTTAGGTGACCATGTACATCAAGATGGCTCGTTAGTGGAGGCTGATAGATTCAGGTTTGACTTCACTCATTTTAAGCCCCTCAGTAACTATGAGATTGAAAAAGTTGAGTCACTTGTAAATGGTTGGATATTAGAAAATATTACTGTAAAGACATATGTAACTTCATTTGATGCAGCAGTAGATTCGGGTGCGACTGCTATTTTTGGTGAGAAATACGGGGATAAAGTAAGGGTAGTCCGTATTGGTGACATCTCAATGGAGCTTTGTGGTGGCACTCATGTCCGCTCTACAGCAGAGCTTATTTTTTTAAAAATTATTTCTGAAACTGGTATTCATACTGGTATAAGGAGGGTTGAAGTTTTGACTGGTGCCACTGCTATTAAGCGGCTAATGGGTTATGAGTCAGATTTAGTTTCAATTTCAGATAGATTAGGAGTAGAACCTTCTCAAGTTAAGGATAAGGTTTATAATTTGATAGAGGATAATAAGAAGCTAAGAGATAGATTGATGGAACTTGAGCGCGTCTCAATTTTAAATCTGGTGCCTGAAATTTTAAGTAAGAAAGAGGTGATTGATGGGATAGATGTTTTAATATCTAAAGTTCCGACTGAGAACATTGAAATTTTACGTATTTTAGCTGATAAGTTAAGAGTGGGCAGTCAAAGAGTAGGTGTTTTATGTTCTGTAATAAATGGGAAGCCAGTTTTTATCACTTTTGTCTCTGATGATTTAAAGTCACAAATAAAGGCTTCTATTATTGCTAATAAGATAGGTAAATTAGCGGGTGGTGGGGGAGGAGGTAAGGATACAATTGGACAAGCAGGTGGTAAAGATACGAGTGAGTTGGACTATGTCTTGGGACATGTCCCAAGATTAATTTCTGAAATTATAAAATAGTATGCAGGGAAAACGAATGTACTGAATGATAGCGAACGTGACGAATATCATTATTGAGATTTCAAATTCCGAAGCTTGTATCAACGAGTTAACATCTTTTTATAAAAGCAAAAATAACTTGACAAAGAGCAAATTGTGATAAATATTAAAGATTGGAGGTGTAATATGAAACACTCTTTAGTTTGTCTTGTTGTGGTATTGACTACAGCTCGTAGTTGGTCTACGACTGTAATAAAAGGAAACTATAAGACTCCTTTCAATTATGCTATTGTAGTGAAAAATTCTACACTTGAAGATTCTTCCTGGTCAGCAGTAGCTGATACATTACAAGCCCGTCACGGTGGTACTATATTTACTCATACTGGCAATGTATGGGATGTCCAGTCCTCTCTCTCAGAATATAAGCCGACCCATATTTGCTTTTTAGCTAAAGTTACAGATATAACAAGTGTAGGCTCGACTGAATATGTACGTAGAATACACCAATTAACAAGAGCATTGGATGACGACCCTTATGGTGATGCGGTATGGGGTATATTGACAGGCTATAATGCAGATGATGCCATGAAGATAGCAACTACACCAAAAGAGGTTCTAATTTCTAATGTTCTACTTAAGGATTGTATGGGGCTCCTTTATTGGGTGAGGCAAGGTATGTATTTTGCCTGTCATATATATGGGCGTGTAGGGGTGAAGCGGCCTGATTGCGACACTGTTGAAGTATACAATAATGGACCGCAGGATTGTACTGATACAATGGTAACTCTGATTAATACAAACACATTTCACCTGATAATGCCAGGTGGCCACGGTGATCATGACGCTTGGCAGTTACATTACCCAAGCCCTGGTTATGAAGGCTATTTTCGGTCAAGTAACGGGCAGGTGTACGGTGACCCTTATTCTGGCTCAAATATAAATGTGAGTTCAACTAACCCAAAGGTATTTTTTGCACCATTTAACTGTCTTCATGGTCAAATATTAGGTGGTGGCTCTTTTGTCCCTTCTTGGGCGCATACTGGTGGAGTATGCCAATATTGGGGAAATACAATACCTGTAGGTACACCAGCTATTATGAAAGGTTTCTATTATGTATGGTATCAGCCTGACCGAAATACATTTGCTGAAGCTTTCTATTATGAGAACCAATCGGTAATCTTTAATATAGTTAATAATATACCCGGTTCAAACCAGAGTGGGTTAAACACTGAGAAAGATGTTTGGGGCTTTTACGGTGACCCGGGGTGTGATTTCCGTTTTGAAAAGGCAGCTATAGAGCCATGGTCTGAGTATGAGTTTATAATAAAAGAAGGGACTGGTGGAGTAGATACTGTAACTTTTAGAATAACTGTAACTCGTGAAGGCAAACCCGGTGCTTGGCCTTGGGGGCAACCCGAGATTGCATTGTTGCCATTTATAGCAGAAGATGTGCATATTATATCTACAGATGCATATAATGCAGTGGTGACAGAAAATTTTGTATTGTTAGATATATGGCATCAGGGAGATTCTAATTTACAACCCGGTGCTACCCGTGAAGTAGTTTTCACTGCCAAGAAGATGGGTGTAGAAGAATCACATATATCAGTTACTAAATTTGTTATCCTATCCCAGAACTGTCCTAACCCGTTCACTAATGTAACCACTATCCCGTATTACTTTTCAAATGCTACTCGCACTCCTTCTCCTGTGAGTTTAAAAATCTACTCTATTTCTGGTAATCTAGTCAAAGTTCTTGTGGCTGGGTATCAGAGCCCTGGTTCTCATAATGTGAGTTGGGATGGTTGTGATAATTTTGGCAATAAAGTGCCAAATGGAGTATATTTTTGTAGACTTAGTGTTGACAATTGTAGCGCGACAAAAAAGTTGAGTATTTTGAGATAAAGGGTTTAAAGAGGTCTAAAGGTTTAAAAGCTTAAGGAGGTTAATATGTGGTTTTTACTTTCTTTTTTATTAGGTGTTTCCTTTAATGATTGGTCGTTAATTGACTCTGTTTCAATTAATCTTGATGTTTCAGCTGGTAATTATCTTTGTGTAAAGTTTGATGCTCCTATTGACAGTCTTGAAGTTTACACTCCACCTGATTTCCTTACTCCATTATCAAAGCAAGCTGTAGCTTATTCTCCGGGGTGGTTGAGGATTGACCTTGTTGCTAATCTTAGTCAGCTGGATTCCGATCTTCAAGACCAGTATGCGACTATGATTTTGGATGCCCCACCTGCATGGGTTGATGAGCTTTCATTTCAGGTGGCTCATATTCCGTCAAATATTTTAAGTAATCCAAACTTCTATCCAGAAGTAATAACTGAGAATACCAAGTTTATTTATCAAGCTGATAGTGTTCTTGCCTATGCTGATATAATTGATTATGGTGGAGCAGATTATTACTCGACTGTCCGGTATCGTGCAGTCAATGAATCCGGCGATACTATTGAGCTTGAGTATCCAAAAGAGTATTATTATTGGTATATTGTGCATCCAAAGATTTCTCGTGAGCTATGCACTTATATTAATCCAAATACTGGTGACCCAAGTTTTCCACCAACTGGTAAGTTTTGGCGTGATTACCTATTTAATCAAGCGGATGCTGGTTATCCAGTTTTACGAGATTATTTTACAAATTGTTCAATTCTTTGGGGTTGTCTTCATAATGATACAACAGATGCAAATGGTGCAGTTGCAAAATTGAATAACTGGATGCGTCAAGTTATGGTATTCCAGTCACCGAGTTCAAGAAAGTATCAGCCTGTTCATATATACCATCAGCATCGCGGTACTTGCACTGAATGGGGTATATTAACTGCGGCTGCTGCAAGGGCTTGTCTTATTCCGACTGTCAGGACTTCTGCATATGGGGATAACCATCACTGGAACGAATTTTACGAGTCTAGGTGGGTTCAGTGGGAGCCTGTTAATAAGATGATAGATAATTACACTTATGACCCTGGTTGGTGGCAATTAGCTGCAGCTATAAATTGGCGTGGCGATGGCTACACTTGGACAGTAAGTGAGCGCTATACTCCTTTTTGTACTTTAACTGTGAAAGTAATTGATGTTAACCAAGACCCGGTAGACGGTGCCTTTGTCGCTGTCCGTGGCGGTCCGAATCAGGTAACTTGGTATTGTGCTTTTGGGTATACAAATTCAGCTGGTGAGTGTTCGTTTACTTTGGGTGATTTGCTTAATTATGATTGTCGTGTCACAAGCTCAATTGGTGAAGTCTACTGGACTCCCGTAATTACCAATAGTCAAGGTGGTGAACATTACTCTTGGACACCACAACTTGATGGTGTAGTTCCCAGTATATCTGTGTTTGATGATACTTTACCAGAGAGTCCTCAAGATGAATATAAAGTAGCTGTTAACTTAGATGTTCCTCAGGAAGCAATATATGGAAACAATCCCGATGATAACAGCCTTTTTATAAAAAGGGATTCAACTGGTAATTTAGAATTCTTCATTTGTGACTCTTTAAATTTTACTAAATTTGTTGCTGGCTCTAAGTTTCTTGCATTTTTAATCTCTAAAGATATATCCACAATAGACACAAGTTTTGTCTTCCCCACATCTGAGCCATGGTATCTTATAGTCTCTAACAAAGATGTGGTAGCTAATGCTCAGAGTGTCTCTCTTCGTGTGGAATTATACAAAAAAACGGGTGGTATTGCAAGTGTAGTTTATAATCCGAGTCAAAATCTATCTGTCTACCCTAATCCATTCAACCAAAAGGCAGTAATTAGGGTTCAGGGGTTAGGTAGGGGTTTGATTAATCAAACTCCTACACTGCAAATTTATGATTTAGCTGGCAGATTAATTAAGTCTTTACCACTAATCACTGACAACTTATCCACAGGATTCTGCGAATCACTGACCACTGCTGTGGCTTGGGATGGTACTGATTCCAGTTTCAACAAAGTTCCATCTGGTATATACTTTCTCAAACTAAAATTAGGTCCAGAGCAAGTAATGACCAAATTACTTTTGCTAAGATAGCGACTATATAGAATGTCAAATATCAAAGCTCAAAATCCAAATAAAGTTCAAAGGCTCAAAAGTTAAATTTATAAGTTGCTGACTATTAGCATCTATATTGGAATATATTTTCAGCTCAAGCTCCGGGTATAATTCTCAAAAATAACTTGATTTTTTAGGAATTTTGGTTATAGTATTTATATAAATTATGGTAAAAAAGAAAAGTAAACTTCGTAAGTGGATAGAAGACATTGTTTTTGTTGCTGTCTGTGTTCTTGTAATTCGTACTTTTATAGTTCAAGCTTATAGAATACCGTCGGGGTCAATGGAGCCTACGCTTCTAATTGGTGACCACTTATTTGCGTGTAAGTTTTTTTATGGGATAAGGATTCCAATAACTGGTAAGCATGTTATTCGGCTTCGTAAGCCCCGTCCTGGTGACATAATAATTTTCAGATTTCCTTATGAGCGTAAGGACTTTGTCAAGCGTTGTATAGGGGTGGGTGGTAATATTGTAGAAATAAGGAATAAAAATGTGTATGTGAATGGTGTACTGTTAAACGAGCCTTATGCTCATTTTAGTGATTTACGCACTTATTCTAAATTAGAGTCAATTGGCTCTAATTATCAGGATGCTTGGGAGCGTGGTGAGTTAAGGACTGCGGGTGGTTTAGTCCGTGACAATTTTGGACCTGTTCGCGTTCCTCCTAATTCTATATTTGTGATGGGTGACAACCGCGATTACTCATTTGATTCACGGTTTTGGGGTCCTTTGAATGATAAATATATATTAGGTAAGGCAATTGTATTGTATTTTTCGTGGAATAGGGAGCCACCACTTTATAAAATTTGGGAAAAAGTGAGATGGACGAGAATAGGGAAGTTAATTAAATAAATTTCAAATTCCAAAATCCAGATTCCAAACAATTTTGAATCCTTTTTGAGTAGTTTGCATCTAAACTATTGAATTAGTGGGTAAGAAGACACTAAAAGAGGAATTAGAAGAATATAAGGATAAGTATTTAAGGGCTCTTGCTGAGCTTGATAATTACAGGAAGCGTATAAAAAAGGAGAAGGAAGAGCTTGTAAATTATGCATCTGAGCGTCTCATCCTTGAGCTAATTCCAGTTTTAGACAATTTTGAGCGTGGTCTGAGTTCTTTACGAGATATAAAATCTGATAATTTAGATGATTTCTACCGTGGTATTGAGCTGATTTATGATAGATTTAAAGAATTGCTTGAAAAGGAAGGCATTAAATCGTTTAGTGCTGTAGGTGAGAAGTTTAACCCTGCTCGTCATGAGGCAGTTTCGGTAACTGATTCAGGTGACTGTCCTCCTGATACTGTGGTGTCTGAGCTCTGTAAGGGCTATATATTGAAAGATAAGGTTATAAGACCTGCAAAAGTAGTGGTAGCAAAAAAAAGAAATGACGAAGTCCGAATGACGAATAACGAAAAAAGAATGCTAGGGGAAAATGCTTAAAAGTCCTAAATACCTAAATGATGAGTAAAGAGAGTGAGTGGAGGTAATAATGGCAGAGAAAGCAATAGGAATTGATTTAGGTACAACTTACTCCTGTGTAGCAATAGTAGAGGGTAAGGAGCGTGTAGTTATTCCAAATCCAGATGGTGGCCGTACAACTCCTTCTATAGTAGCGATAACATCTTCTGGCGAGCGTCTTGTCGGTCCTTTAGCCAAGCGTCAGATGGTGACTAATCCTGAAAATACAATATACTCAATTAAGAGGTTTATGGGTAGGCGTTATTCTGAGGTCTCTGAAGAAATAAAGCTTGTTCCGTATAAGGTAGTAGAGGGGCCGCATCAGGATGCGCGAGTAGTGATGGCTGGCAAGCAGTACTCGCCACCTGAAATATCGGCTTTGGTTCTTCAATACTTGAAGAAAGCAGCAGAAGATTATTTAGGCGAGAAAATAACCAAAGCTGTAATCACAGTGCCTGCTTACTTTAACGATGCTCAGCGTCAGGCGACTAAGGATGCGGGTAAGATAGCTGGGTTAGAAGTTTTGAGGATAATAAATGAGCCAACCGCTGCCTCTTTAGCTTATGGGTTAGGGACAAAGAAAAGGGAGCGTATCGCTGTGTACGACTTTGGGGGTGGCACATTTGATATCTCTATAATAGAGATAGATATGAAGGAGACTCCTCCTTTGTTTGAAGTAATAGCTACGAATGGTGATACCCATCTTGGTGGCGATAATATTGACCAGCGAATAGCAGACTGGATGGTGAAGGAGTTTAAAAAAGAATATGGGATAGACTTAAGTAAAGACAGGTCTGCTTTACAAAGGTTACGCGATGCAGCTGAGAAGTCAAAATGTGAGCTTTCCACTACTCTTGAGACAAGTATTAATCTACCTTTTATAACAGCTGACTCATCTGGGCCTAAGCATCTTGATATGAAGTTAACACGAGCCAAGTTAGAGTCCTTAGTAGAAGATTTAATAGAACGTTCTCGACGTCCTTGTGAGCAGGCAGTAGAAGATGCAATTAGTAAGACAGGCTCATCAATAAAGAAGATAGAAGATATTGACCAAGTAGTTCTTGTAGGTGGTATGACTCGTATGCCAAGGATACAGCAATTTGTGCGTGAATTTTTCATGAAAGAGCCTAACCGTGGTGTTAATCCTGACGAAGTTGTAGCAGTAGGTGCTGCAATTCAAGCTGATGTCTTATTAGCTGGTGAGGAGAAGAAAGAAATCCTTTTATTAGATGTGACTCCCCTAACATTAGGGATTGAGACTTTGGGTGGCGTGATGACTTCTATGATTCAACGTAATACAACTATTCCGACAAGGAAGTCTCAAATATTTACAACTGCTGCTGATAATCAGACTGCGGTAACTATCCATGTTCTTCAAGGTGAGCGTCCTATGGCAGCTGATAACCGCTCCTTAGGCAGATTTGACCTTATAGGGATTCCACCTGCTCCTCGTGGTGTCCCACAAATAGAGGTAAGTTTTGATATAGATGCGAATGGTATTTTGGCGGTTAAGGCAATAGATAAGGCTACTAATAAAGAGCAATCTATAAGGATTACTGCTTCATCTGGTCTCTCATCTGAAGAAATTGACCGCATGGTGCGTGAGTCAAAGGAACATGAGGCTGAAGATAAGCAGAAGAAGGAATTGATTGAGACAAGGAATCAAGCTGACACCTTAATTTACTCAGTTGAGAAAAGTTTAAATGAGTTTGGTGACAAGGTATCGGAAGATAATAAGAGTAATATTCGTAATGCAATTGATAGTTTAAAGAAAGCAATATCTGGCACTGACATTTCAGCAATCAAAAGCGGTATGGATATACTTCAGAAGGCGAGTTACAAGCTTGCTGAAGAAATGTATAAGAAAGCGGGGCCAACTCCTGAGGCAGGTCCAAAGAAGGAAGAGGAGCATAAAGAGAAGAAAGAAGGTCCTATAGAGGCAGAGTATGAAGTCATAGATGAAGAAAAGAAAGATAAGGATAAATAAAAATGGCAGCGAAGCGTGATTATTACGATATTTTAGGTATCTCTAAAAATGCAAGTGCTGACGAGATTAAAGAGGCTTACCGTCGTCTTGCCCGAAAATATCATCCTGATATGAATCCGGATAAGGATAAAAAGGAGGCAGAGGAGAAATTCAAGGAACTGTCTGAGGCTTACGAAGTTCTAATTGACCCTAATAAACGTAGTATGTACGACCAGTTTGGTCATTCTGGAGTAGAGTCACAATTTGGACCTGGTGGCTTTAGTTGGAGTAATTTCACCCATTTTTCTGATGTAGAGGATATATTTGGTGACTTACTTGGCGATTTTTTTGGTGGTTTTAGAGGCGAGTCCATAATTGATAGACTATTTGGGCGAGGGACTTCCACAGGCGCTGCTGGACGTACGAGAGGGGCGGACATCCAAGTAACTATCCCATTATCTTTACAAGAGATAGCCCATGGTGTAACAAAAAAAATCAGGCTCAAGCGTTATGAGAAATGCTCTTCTTGCAATGGAGTAGGTGGTAAAGGTTACAATTCTTGTTCTACTTGTGGTGGTAGCGGTCAAGTAAAGCAGGTGAGTTCAAGTATATTTGGTCAATTTGTGAACATCAGTTCTTGTCCTAAATGTAGAGGTAGTGGTAGGATTATAAAAGAGCGTTGTCCTGAATGTAGAGGCTCAGGTAAGGTTGAGAAGTTAGCAACGGTCTCAGTAAATGTGCCTGCTGGTGTAAGTCATGGTAATTATATTCCTATAAGGGGACAGGGGAATGCAGGAAATAACGGAGGTCCTCCTGGTGATTTAATTGTAGTAATAGACGAGAAATCAGACCCAATATTCAAAAGAGATGGTGCAGATATATTTGTGAGAGTTCCTGTATCTTTTTCAGTTATAACTTTGGGTGGTAATGTTGAGGTTCCCACTCTTGATGGCAGAGTGGCACTCCGTATACCTCCGGGAACTCAGAGTGGTAAAATATTTAAGCTTCGTGGCAAAGGGCTTCCCAAATTAAATGGTTATGGTAGTGGTGACGAATTAGTAGAGGTCTTTGTCCATACTCCTGTGGGTTTATCTCGAGAGGCAGAGGAATTAATAAAGAAGCTTGATAAACTAATTGGACACCCTAAAGTTAATACCGGAGGAGGTGAATATGGATGATTATTGTCAAAGTAAAAGAGGGCGAATCTTTCGAATCTGCCTATCGTCGTTTTAAGCGTCAGTGTGAGAAGGAGCGTCTTTTTTCAGAGTTTAAGAAACATGAGCGATATGAGAAACCGTCGCAGAGAAGAAAAAGTAAAAGGTCTCAAGTTATAAGAAAAATAGGTAAGTGAAAATACCCCAGGATAAGATATCCCAAATTCATGATGCAATCCCAATTGAGGAATTAATTGGGTCTTATATCCCTTTGAAGAGAGTGGGCAAAAATTTTAAGTCCCTTTGTCCTTTTCATTCTGAGCGTACTCCTTCTTTTTTTATCTCTCCTGAAAAAGGACTTTATCACTGTTTTGGTTGCGGCAAATCTGGTAATATATTCACTTTTATGATGGAATATAATAATTTGACATTCCCTCAAGCTATTAGGTTTCTTGGTGAGAAGGCAGGTATTCATGTAGAATCTGTAGAAGATGTAAATGAGAATTTGTATAAAGCAAACGAATTTGCAGCCAGACTTTACCACTCGTCTCTTTTCAGTGATAATGGACTTCCGGGTCGCAAGTGGCTTGAGTACCGTGGCATTCAAAGAGATATTGTTGATAAATTTATGATAGGTTATGCACCGAGTGACTCTATTGTATATCTAAATTCAAGCTCCAAAGGAATAAATTTAGCAGATCTCGAAACCCTTGGTCTTTTAGTCAAGCTTGAAGGTGGTGGCTACCGCGATACCTTTAGTATGAAGGTGATTTTTCCTATAAGGGATAGGTGGGGTAAGGTCTTAGGTTTTGGTACAAGAGTTCTTGACAATAGTGAGCCAAAATATATAAACTCACGAGATTCTCCTGTGTTTAAGAAGGGCAATTTATTATATGGACTTTACGAATCTCAGCCCTACATAAAAGAAGAAGTAATTCTCGTAGAAGGTTATACAGATTTACTGACTCTTTATCAATCTGGTATAAAAAATGTAGTAGCAAGCTTGGGAACTTCACTTACTGCTTATCAGGCGCGTCTTTTAAAACTTCATGCTTCAAGTGTAATCCTTATCTACGATGGTGATATTGAAGGACTTAAGGCAGCTGAGAGAGCCATAGATATATTACTTGAGACATCACTTAATGTTAAAATCCTTCCTTTATCTGAAGGTGAGGATCCTGATTCATTTGTCAGAAAATATGGCAAACTCGACCTAAGCGGGGCACAAAGTTTTGTAGAATTTAAATTTAAAGAATGTAAAGATGTGTATGAAAAGGGTGTTCTTGTAAGAAGTTTTCAGCAAACTTTAAGTAAAATTTCTGATGCACAGAAAAGGGAACTTTGGGCAGATTACATTTCACAGAAGTTAGGTGTGAATCGCAACTTCCTACTTGTAGTCCCTACCTCGTCCCCATATGTTAAACCTGCTGTCTCCAAAATGGAATTGGAGGGGTTAGAAATTGAGCTATTAGCTCTTGCATCTTCTTATCCAATAGTGAAAGAGTTACTGCTTAAGAATCAGTTTGAATTTTCAACACCCGAATTAAGTTCTCTTTTTGATTTAGTATTAAAAGGCATGAAACCTTCAGAAATTCTTAATTCTGTAAGTGAGTGTTTGAGAACCAGTTTTACAAAGGTTATCTTCTTGGAAGGTGTTGATTCTAAAAAAATGGCTTTTGATTATATCAATCGTATAACGAGATGGAAAGCCGATCTCCGTAAAATAGAGTTACGTGAGATAGGCGATAAGGAAGGTTGGACTCCTGAGCATTTAGCTGAGTATCAAAAGCTAACCACAAAACTAAAAGGAGGTTAAAAGTTATGGGCCAAGAGATAAAGAGGATAATGAAATTTGTAGACGAAAATGGTGAGATAACTTATGAAAAGTTAAACGATGTTCTTCCCGAGGACTTCATATCTCCACGTACATTTGAACGTATTATTTCCGAACTTGAGACCTTAGGTATAAAAGTTGTAGAAGAGACTCGTAAGCCTACCCCCCAAGAACCTCCTCTTGAGACTCATCGTCTTGAAGACCCTATAAGGATGTACCTTCGTGATGTTGGTTCAGTTCGTCTCTTATCTAAAGATGATGAAGTAAGATTATCAAAGCAGCTTGAAGATAACTATATTGAGATAGCGAATATTATTTTTTCTACTACGTTTGCAATGGATGAACTTCTCAAGTACCGCTCCAAGATCGAGCATCGTCAGATTCCGCCTGATGAATTTATCAGAATAGGTGTCCCTTCACCTTCTCCAGAACTCGTTGAGCAAGAAAGGCGTCGTATCCTTGATACTATGAACTTTATCAAAGCTAAGCGTGACGAAATTGTAAATTTGTATCGAAATAGGACTCCAGCATCTGTTATTAAGAGAAGACGCCGCTGTATAAGAGATAAAATTGTAAAGATTGGCTTACAATTTAGTTATATAGATGAGATTTTACACAAACTTAGGGATTTTTATGAAAAAAACTGTGTAGAGGAAGAACGTTCAATTGTAACTCGTAAGCACTCTCGTTCCAAGCACGCACATAGAAATATAGAAGAAAAACTTTGTATGAAAAAGGGCAGTTTTAAAAAATTGCTCTCCAAAGTGAGTAAGTACGAGCGTGCAGCGACAAAAATAAAACAGCATATGGTTCATGCAAATGTGCGTTTAGTAATTTCAATTGCAAAGCGATATATAAGTCGGGGGCTTGAATTTACTGACCTCATTCAAGAGGGTAATGCCGGTCTAATAAAAGCGGTCTCTAAGTTTGACTATCGCAAAGGGTATAAGTTTTCGACTTATGCCAGTTGGTGGATTCGTCAATCAATTTCGAGAGCGATATCAGATTACTCGAGAGCCATAAGAGTCCCTGTCCATATGACTGAAATAGTTCATCGTGTCCTTCGTGAGATAAGGCTTATTATGCAAGAAGATAGTAAAGAACCAAGTCCAGAGGAGCTTGCTGACAGACTAAGTCTGCCACTGAATAAAATAAAAAATGTGTATCGCATAGCGCAGGATATAGCCTCACTTGATCGTCCAATTGGTGACGATGACGACTCATTCTTAGGCGACTTTATTGCCAGTGATAGTGAGAATTCACCCGCCTATTCAATTTCAAGGACTATCTTAAAAGAGAGATTAGAAGATATCTTAAAAGATCTTTCTAAGAGGGAGCAAAAAGTAATTGAAATGCGATTTGGTCTTCGTGGTCATCAATCAAAGACATTAGAAGAGATAGGTCTTATATTTGATGTAACACGTGAGCGTATTCGTCAAATTGAGCAAAAGGCACTTAAAAAATTAAAGTATAAAGAAAGGAAGAAAAAGTTAGAGCCTTTACTTGAATTACTTAAATAAATCCGTTTTCTCCCTATGTCGCTTTGCTTGGTACATAAATACTTCAAGCCTTGTCTCTATTGTGGATTGTTCAAGACCATCATAAGTAAGATCTAAGCAAGGTATCCGGTAGTCTTCCCTGAATCTCTTCAATACAGCAGTAGTAACCGTTCCCGGCATACAAGTGAAAGGCATGACATTGATGAGCCCATTAATCCTACCTTTGTGCGCCCAATTTACAGCATTGCCAATACTTAAGGCTGCTTCACCAAAGTACTTGATTAAATAGGGGGCAGCAGCATCCCATATCTTATATATTTCAGTCTCTTCCAAATCCATTGAAAAGTCCTTTACCTTTCTGAATAATCCATGCTCAAAATATTTTAAGAATTTATCAAAAAACAGAAGAAAAAAACATGGTAAATATTTTCTCTCCATAATGTAATCCAACCTCCTTGTCCCACTTGTGTGAAAACCCCATTCTTGAGCTGAAGGTAAAACTACTTCACCGCCAAGGGACTCTATCCTTCTTACTATATTATTGTTACTATAAACATGATTACGAACAAATATTTCTCCTACTATTCCTATCTTTGGTCTAGATTCATTGATCACTGGAATTTGCTCAAATTCAGTCCTTGCTCTCTGTAAAGCGGAAACAACTCCGCCTCTCTCTATTGCATCACAAATTGCATAAAGAGAGCTCTTGTACACACTATCTGTCTCACCTATGTTCGCTTCATAAGGTCTTGTCTTTCTTAACATTTTATCAAGACAATCAATAGCAATGACGCCCTGCAATGCTTTTAGAAATGTGAAGATACCTCTCGGATTTGCTATATTACATGTTTTATAAAATTCATTGCTCTCAGGGGCAAGAGGTGAAATAATTGGAACATCCTCATAACCTAACTCATCAAGTATCATTCTCTGTAATTTGTTATATTGCCCGAATCGGCATGGGCCATAGGCTGTTGGCATTAAGAAAGCAACTTTAGAAGGGTCATTCCTTTTGAGCACCTTTATCATATCACCCGTCGTTATAATACATGGATAGCATTCCTTACCAAGGGTAAATTTTCTCCCCCATTCAAGTGTCTCGTCATCCGATGAAAGTAATTCTGCTTTAATACCATTTGCTTTAAAAGCAGTGAGAAGTGCAAAAGCGTAATCTCCCATATGTGGGATATAAATAGTGCGGTCAGAACGCTTTGTGAATGTACAAGTTGTCTCCTTTTTTATAAATTTACTCGCACATGAAAAAGCAACCATCTTTTGACTGAGTGAATCCAAAAAAGCTTCACACCTTGTCATTACACCGACATCTGCACTATGTTCATCAACTTCTATTTGTAGAAAGGGTTTATTTCCAATCTCTTTTCTAAAGAACTGAGTTATGAAAGAATCAGGACCACACCCAAAGTTTGTTATATAGATGCAATTTAATCTTGGGTTATCCCTAATCACACGGGCAGCAGATAGAATTCTATGACCAGATTTCCAATACATATTTGGCCAATCAGAAGAGATATCCATATCGTCAACTGGTAAGTAGTCCATTGGTATAGCTGTTACGCCAAGCTCCCTTAACTTTCTTGAAATACCAAGACTAATACTTTGATCACAAATATTATAAGCTCTCCCAACTATAACAATTGCACTCTCAAGATTTTTTAATACCTCCTTACCTCTTAGCTTGATTGAACTATAGAATTTCTGTTGCGCAGCCAGTGCATGTAAAAATGATTTTGTGACCTCCATTTTGCTTTTCCCAAGACTTTGTCCGAACTCTAAAAGTTCTCTCCTCAAGACTTTCTCTATCCTGAAATGTAGAATTGGATGTAGAATTGGGATATCAGGCTTTATAGCAGCTTTAATAATATGAGGAATTTCCTGGTTATAAGGACAAGTATAACTTTTTTCCATTCCTTTTGGACAGAGTGTATCAATAATGCTTGGCAAAAATACGTAGTCCACGCCCTTATCCAAGAGGTTTAATACATGACCATGAGCAACCTTCACTGGAAAGCAAGTTTCAGCTACTACACGTTCAAGCCCATTATATATCATCCTTTTGTTTGTTGGGTCTGAAAGAACTACCTTAAAACCAAGTTCATTGAAGAACATATTAAAGAATGGCAAACACTCATGGAAGAGTAATGCGTAAGGGATACCAATTCTTAAGGGATGCTTCCCCGTCTTTAAAACCTCTTCTGAACCATAACCTTGTTCCTGTTTGTAAGATTTAAGGAGCATCTCTTCGCGCTCAGTAAATAAGTCTAACTTTGAACTTTGCCCTGAATTAAGTTCAGGCTTGAACTTTGAACTCTTTTCATACTTTTCACATCTTCCACCATAGAATAAAGGCTTACTATCCTCAACAACAACGCTTTTAATTTCACACCTGTTTGGACAACCATTGCATTCAAAAGAATTCTGACTGTATTTTACCTTAGGGATTGTATCAAAGCCCCTAAATTTAGTCCTCCAATTAACTCTTTCAAGAGCAATTATTGCTGCGCCTATTGCTCCAGTCACATGGTGGTTTTGAGGGACAGTTATTGATTTACCAAGAACTTTTTCAAAAGCAGCTACTACTCCTTTATTAAATGCAACTGCACCCTGAAAAAAAATGTGGTCACCAATTCGCTTCTTACCTACAACACGATTTAAGTAGTTTGTTACAATAGAATAGGCTAAACCTGCCACAAGGTCAGCCTTGATAGCCCCTTTTTGTTGATATGAGACAAGATTTGTCTCCATAAACACCGTGCACCTTTCACCAAGGTCGAGAGGAGATTTTGAAGCAAGAGCAATATCACCAAACTCCTCTATCGTTATACCGAGTCTCTCTGCTTGCTCTTCAAGAAAAGAGCCCGTCCCAGCTGCACATACTTTATTCATCTCAAAGTCAACAATTGCACCATTTTCTAATGATATATACTTTGAGTCTTGCCCCCCAATCTCAAAGATTGTATCCACTTTACTATCTATGTCAGATGCCGCTTTCGCTTGAGCAGTAATTTCATTAATCACAACATCAGCTCCAACAAAGTCGCCAATCATGTATCTACCAGAGCCAGTGGTGCCCACACCTACAACATTAATATTGTTGCCTACCTGTTTACTAATCTCTTCTATGCCCCTTCGGACAGCTTCTATTGGACGGCCAGCAGTCATTAGATAACATTTTGCAATAAGCTTTTTGTATCTGTCTATAGCTACCACATTAGTACTTATTGAGCCCACATCTATTCCAATAAAAGCATCCACTTTTCCATTTCCAAAGTTATACTCAGGAGGGTTATCAGTTGGCATCTTAGACTTAACCAGCTCTAATCGCTCAAGAACTTTGCAATCAAAATTATGCTTTTTAAGATAGGCATCTAAAATCTTGATATAATCCCCAATTTTATCCGTTGAATTATGGTATATATGGGTCTGCTGCCCTGTATCTATAGACTTAGAATTCTCTATTAACACCAGAGCTACCCCAATTGCACCCATTGATGCGCAGTGCTCCGGAACTATTAACTCTCCAATTGATAATCCAATTACCTCTTCAAAAGCTCTCACTACACCTTTGTTATATGCACAGCCACCCTGAAATACTATAGGCCTTTTGAATTCTCTCCCTTTTGCAACATTGGATTTGAAATTACGTGCCAAAGCATAACATAAGCCAGCCACTATATCATAATCTGGGGTCCCCTCTTGTTGTAGATGGATCATATCTGTCTTAGCAAAAACACTACACCTGCCAGCAATCCGTGGAGGGCTATTCGACTTAAGAGCTATATCACTAAATTCCTCTATTGATAGACCAAGTCTTGAAGCCTGTTGGTCAAGGAATGAGCCAGTCCCAGCTGCACATAGCTCGTTCATGGCATAATCTTCTGTCTCTATATCAATAAATTTGGAGTCAGCACCTCCAATCTCAATTATAGTACGAGCCCCATTATACAAGTGCTTAACAGATGTGGATTGGGCACTCATCTCATTGACAAAATTTATGCCAAGTAAATTAGATATAAGCCTACCACCAGAGCCTGTAACTCCTATATTAGCTATAGTCTCAGACTCGTTGAGAAGAGACTTAAGGCAATCAATTACAACTTTAATAGGTTCTCCTAAATGTTTTGTATAAGGGAAGACATTTAGTATTCTGCCTGTCTCATCTAAAACGGCTGTGTTTACACTGACAGACCCTATATCAATGCCAATATATAACATAAGTCTTATAACAATTTATCCTAAAGCGAATTAAGGAGTTTCTTGACAAATTTAAAATATTTGTTATTATAAATCAACTAATGAATAATAATATATCAATAGTGAATCTTGTCAAGCTTTTTCGTAAGCATAAAAGTACTGTTCGTGCAGTATCAGGTGTTTCATTTGATATAAAAGCTGGTGAACTTTTTGGTCTTGTAGGTCCAAATGGGGCTGGCAAAACTACTCTTATAAAATGCCTTTCTACTTTACTTATCCCTGACGAAGGAACAGCCACTGTGGGTGGGTATGACATTCTAATGTTTCCATTTGAAGTTCGTAAAAATATAGGCGTCCTAACAGGCGGTGAGCGTTCCCTTTATTGGAAATTAACCCCTATTGATAACCTTCGCTATTTTGGCACTCTTTACGGTGTACCTAAAAATGAACTCGCTCATCGTATAGATTATCTTCTTGAGCTAATGGAGCTTGTCTCCAATGCAAACGAGCGTGTCGAGCGTCTATCTCAAGGTATGAAGCAAAAACTGTCTTTTGCACGTACCCTCATTCATGACCCTCCTATTTTACTTGTAGATGAACCTACACTTGGACTTGACCCATCATTTGCCAGATTTATAAGGAGCTTTATTAAAAATGAACTTAATAAAAAGTTGAAAAAGACAATACTATTAACTACTCATTATATGGAGGAAGCAGACGAGCTATGTGATAGGGTTGCATTTATGAACGATGGCAAAATAAAAGCAATTGATACTCCTCAGAATTTAAAAGACATGATAACCCATGAAAAGATAATTGAACTTAAATGCATGGGTAACATTGACTCCAACACGGTTCCCGGAGCTTCCATTTTCCATAGTGATGGTTTTACATTTTTACGAATGCCTTCAGCTGACCCCGAATCCTGTCTTTCTTCACTTATTGATAAAATTCGTAATTCTGCAAAGGTTCTTAGAGTAGAAGTAACAAACCCCACACTTGAGGATGTATTTGTTTATCTCACTGGTAGGGGATTAAAATGAGAATAGTAGTAGAAGAAGTGCGTAAAATGATAAAAATTGTTAGTGCTTACCCAATTGAGATTGCTTTCTGGATTTTTGCTCCTCTGCTTTGGGTTCTCCCACTTGTGTTTCAAGGTATGGCACTTGCTGGAGGGCTTAATAGTGTGGCTTTCAAAAAATTAGCAGGAACAGGCGACTTTATTCCGTTTGTGATTGTGGGTGCAATTGTGAGCACTTATATGTTTTCAGCAGTCTGGGGGATGGGTAACTCTTTACGTGAAGAGATATACTATGGGACACTTGAACATATTTTATCATCGCCGAGTCCTAAAATATATATACTTCTTGGTAAAGCATTATTTGAATCAATGCTATCAACACTATTTGTTTGTATACAACTACTTATCTGTATCTGCTTCTTCGGTATAAGACTAACTTTAGTTAAAATAGCACCTATCCTACTATTTCTTATCTTACTTCTTGCAGGGTTGTATGGGATAGGAACTGCAGTTGCAGGTCTTACTGTTGCTCTAAAGGAAACACATGGTATATTCCATTGCTTGGAGTCTGTTCTGTACTTGTTTTCACCAATTCGTTATCCTGTAACCATACATCCTGTGACTCGTATAGTAAGTGCTTTCATTCCTCTTACCTATGCACTTGTAGCACTGAGAGGCATTATTTTAGATATACCTGTTAACTTATGGAGGAATGCACTATTTCTTCTTGCAATTGATTGCATCATTGTCCCTTTAGGCTTCTTTCTATTTCAGCGTGTAGATAAGAGTACAAGATTGAAAGGGACCTTATCACATTACTGAAGTGAATCAATTTCTCCACTATATTCGTGCAATAAATGCAGAAAATATAAAAGAGTGGAAATTAGAGCTTGTTTATCGGGCTGATTTTGTGCGTCAATTTATTGAGCCATTTGTTTATCTCATCCCATATCTTTTATATGGAATGGCAGTAATTGGGGGTAGATTCTCATCTCATCTTAAGCAGCTTGTAGGTGTGAGTGATATGATAGCATACACATTTATTGGCTATATTCTGATGGGATTCATTTCTACTGCCTGTTGGGGTATGGGCTTTTCTTTACGAAAAGAACAATGGTATGGGACATTAGAATCAATATTTGCTGCACCCGTCCCTCGCTGGGTATACATATGGGGGATGGCACTTCATTCAACTATACATCAAGGTTTGATTATGTTGGTCCAACTTATTGCTATAACTATTTTCTTTAATCTCTTTGTTGAAAGTGGCGGTATAATCCCATCTCTCTTTATAGTTGTACTTATGCTACTTTCACTGTATGGGTTAGGAATCCTAATAGCTGGATTAACTCTAACAGTTAAACAAGGTTATGTCATTGCAGAAGCTGTTTATACCCTGTTTAGTATAGCTACTCCTATTGCTTATCCGATAGCTGTTTTGCCACTGTTTTTACAAAAGGTATCATTATTGCTACCTACAACTTATGGAATTATAGGTGTACGTCATTATCTTGTAGGAGAGGGCTTAAATATCTCTATTCCTATACTCCTGTTACGCTTATTTTTACTTATAATTCTATGGGTAGTTTTTGGGCTTTCTATCTTTATAATAACAGACAAAAGAGTGAGACAGCGGGGCACACTCGCCCATTATTGAGGACGATAGTATCAAAATTTAGAAACTCCAATTTTTTACTTGACTTCTTAAAATTTCATAGTACGTTTTAAGCTTAAGGGGGTAATAGTATGAAAAGAGTAGCTACTGCGACAGTCGCCTTTTATGTAGGCATTTTGTCTCTACTTCTAAGTGTGATAAGCGGTGCTTTTGGCGTAAGGTTAGTGGGAGTGCGTCCAATTAGTTTTGTCCATTTTGCCAATGTCTGGTTCCTTATAGCACTTATTTCCTTACTGCACGAAATCTCTAAAAAATTGGGCGAGAAGAAGTAAGAAGACAAAGTAAGTTAGTTTCAAATAAACTATAGAGGTCGGGGGAGTTGAAATTTACCCCGACTCCTCTATAGTTATGGAGATAGTATGAAGGTAAAAATGGAGGGTGCAAAAGGGACAAGTATAAGGTGGCTCATATCTAAACCTGATGGAGCACAAAAATTTGCTATGCGGCTATTTGAGATAAAACCCGGAGGCTATTCACCATTACATACTCATCCTTATGAGCATGAAGTATATGTCATAGAAGGGAAAGGAGTTCTTGTATACGAGGGTGAGGAATATAAATTTGACAAAAATTGTTGTATATTTGTGCCACCTGATAAACTACATCAGTTCAAAAACACAGGCAAAACAGTGCTCAAATTTTTATGCCTCATCCTATATAAACTGTAGAGATCTCATCCAATTTTTCCATAGAGTTAGCTTTGAAAAATAAGAAATTTGCTTAATAGAACCCCCTAAAAGGCGTTTTTTTTTGAATTGAGTATAGAAAAACTATCTTGTTTATACTCAATAATCCTTCCATCAGCTTTTATTTGCTTTTGGTTTTTCTTGACATTCTTTTTGTTTATTATATATTTAAATTATGCAAAAAGTTGCAGTTGTGGCTCTTGGGGGTAATTCTTTAATTAGAGATAAAAATCATCAGTCAGTGCAAGACCAATATGAGACTGTTAGAAGGACTTGCGCTCATATTCCAAAATTAATTAAAAGTGGATACGAAATTGCTATTACCCATGGTAATGGGCCGCAAGTTGGCTTTTTACTTTTAAGGTCAGAGCTTTCAAAAAGTGTGCTTCCCCAAGTTCCACTTGATTCTTGTGGTGCTGATACACAGGGTGGGATTGGATATAATATACAACGTGCTCTTATCAACGAATTAAAAAAGCACAAAATAAAAAAGAAGGTTGTAACTGTGATTACCCAGGTAGTAGTTGACTCAAATGACCCTGCATTTAAAAACCCTACTAAACCAGTAGGGCCTTTTTACATAAAAGAACAAATAAAGGAAAAAAAAGAGTGGACAATTCAAGAAGATGCTGGCAGGGGCTATAGAAGGGTAGTTCCTTCTCCACTTCCCAAGAAAATTGTAGAAATTGAAGCTATTAAAAATTTAATTAATGCTGGATTTGTTGTGATATCTGCAGGAGGTGGTGGGATACCTGTAATTGAAGAAGACGGAAAGCTTAAAGGAGTGGAAGCTGTAATCGATAAAGACTATACTTCATCACTTCTTGCAAGTGAGCTAAAAGCTGCTTTTTTACTTATCTTAACAGCTATTGAAAAAGTATATATTAACTTTGGGCTCCCAAATGAGTATCCTATTGAGAATATGAATGTTAAGGAAGCCAAAAGGTACTTAAGACTTGGTCATTTTGCAGAAGGGTCAATGGCACCAAAGATACGTGCTTGTATATCATTTATAGAAAATGGAGGAAGAGAGGTTTTAATTACTACGCCAGATGCTATTGGAAAAGCATTAAATTATGAAACGGGAACAAGAATCACAGCTTATTAAATCTGTATTACTACATATTTGTTGTGCTCCTTGTGCTACATGGGTTGTGAAAGAATTACGCAGAGAAGGGTATAAATCATTAATTGGGTATTTCTATAATCCTAATATTCACCCAAAAGAAGAATACAAACGTAGACTATCGGAACTTAAACAATTAGCAGCTAAAATAGAGCTTCCACTAATAATTGGGCCATATGAAATAAAGAAATGGTTTAAACAAATAAATGGATTGGAGGCAGAATCTGAGGGTGGTAAGAGGTGTGAGATTTGTTACAAAATGAGACTCAATAAGACAGGCAAGCTTGCTAAATATAAAGGATACAGTGCATTCACAACAACCCTTACAATATCACCTTATAAATCCACAAGTATAATAAATAAAATTGGACAAGAAGTGGGTGAGAGGTACGGAACAGAATTCTTATTGTATGATTTCAAGAGTAAAAATGGGTTTAGTAATTCTATAATTCTTTCCAAGAAGTACGGACTTTACCGCCAATTATATTGTGGCTGTGCTTTTAGTTTATGATGCTTTGTTGAATAAATATTTTTTGGCACCTTTGATTTTCAATCTCTGGCTTGGTTTTAGACAACTTTGACCTTGTCATTCTGGACGAAGTGAAGAATCTCATAAATTGGTGTCAATCAAGGTGTTGCAAGTTTTGTAAAGCGAATTATTCAACAAAGCAAGTTTATGAAAAGAAACTGGATACTCCCAAAATGTGTCTCACCTGTTGTAGTTAATCAGCTCTCAAAATCACTTGGCACATCTCAAATTGTATCAGAACTCCTTGTGAGTAAGGGGTATATCTCTATAGAAGAAGCCTATAAATTCCTTAATCCTAAGATTGAAGACCTATCCGACCCATTCTTAATGCCTCAAATGGAAATTGCAGTTAATCGTGTAATTCATGCAATTAAGTTGCAAGAGAGAGTCCTGATATATGGCGACTACGATGTAGATGGAATAACAGCTTCTGCTCTTCTTTACCGTATTCTTAAAGATATTGGTCTTACTCCCATGATTTATATACCATACCGCCTTAAAGAAGGATACGGGCTAACAGAGCAAGGGGTAGAGTATTGTCTAAAATCTTATGTAAACTTGATAATAACTGTTGATTGTGGAATATCTGAAGTTGAAGAAGTTGAGTTGTTACAAGGCAAGGGAATAGATGTGATAATAACGGACCACCATGAACCAAGGGATAAATTACCGAAAGCTTTGGCTATACTTAATCCCAAAATTGGTGAACATTTTAATGAACTTTCAGGATGTGGTGTAGCTTTTAAACTTGCGCAGGGAATATATAAAAAACTGGGACTTATGGATAGAAAGCTATTAAATTACTTGGACTTAGTAGCTCTTGCTACAGTTTGTGATATAGTTCCCCTTGTAGGAGAGAATCGAATAATTGCTAAATATGGGATGAAAATGTTAGAAAGCACTGAAAATATGGGGTTACAAGTATTACTTGAACTGACCCAGCTTAAAGGCCGTCCACTTAATACATATCACTTGGGATTTATTTTGGGTCCTAGAATAAACGCCCAAGGTAGATTGGGAGAAGCCAAACCCGCAATTACATTGCTAACTACTGAAAATAGGGGAGAGGCTGTCAGAATTGCACAAAAACTTGAAAAAGAAAATCTTGAGAGGCACCAAATACAGGAAAAAATTGTGAAAGAGGCTGAAGATGAAATAAAAAAGATAAACCTCGATGATAAAATAGCAATTGTACTTACAAAAGAATGGCATCCGGGAGTGATAGGAGTAGCAGCCTCAAAGATTGTTGAAAAATTTTATAGACCCGTAGTTCTTATAGCAATAGATGAAACTATTGGTAAAGGCTCAGCAAGATCAATACCAGAATTTCACTTGTATAATGCGCTATGTGAGTGTAAAGAATTATTGGTCTCATTTGGGGGACACAAGCTTGCTGCCGGTTTCGTTATTGAGGTAAAAAATATCAACCATTTTGAAAATAAATTCCAATCCATTGCCTCTCTTAAATTAAAATCTGAAGAATTAACACCTAAGTTCTTTATTAATAAAGAAATATTACTTCAAGAAATAGATGAAAACTTGATATTGGAACTTGAGCAGTTTGCTCCTTTTGGACTTGGGAACCCAAGACCGGTTTTTTTAACTAAAGAAGTTCAAATAGTGGGTTATCCTAAAATTGTGGGAGAAAATCATGTAAAATTTAAAGTGCGAGGAGGAAACAATGTAGTCCTTGATGCTATTGGATTCAACCTTGCTAAGACTCCTTTATCAATGGGCACTATAGTAAACTTAATTTATGAACTTGGTGAGGAAGAGTGGCTTGGGAAATCTAACCCCATTTTATATATTAAAGATGTTGAAATTTTAGGAGGCTAAAATGGCTAAAAGAGTTTTAAAGAAAGAATTGAAGAAAAAGGATAGATTTATAGAAAAGGGGATACAGTTTTTTGTTTGGACTCGTAAACATAAAATACAAGTAAGTTCAATAATAGTGGGAATTTTAGTGATAGGTATAGTGTTGATGTGGTTCTATTATTCAATGCAAACAAAACAAAAGAAAGCAAACCACGAATTCTTTCAAGCACTCACAGCCTATGGAATTGGTAATATGGAAGAAGCACTAACACGATTTGAAGACATATCAAGGTTATACCCGCGAACTGAGCCTGGTATAAAATCCATTTATTGGCTTGGTAATATTTATTATTTTCAAGGTCGGTATAAAGAGGCACGTAATAAGTTTCAAGAGTATCTTAAAAGAGGCAAAGACATAATCATTCTCCCGGGTGCGTTACTTGGGGTTGGTGATACATATATGCAAGAAGGCGACTATTTTTCAGCATCTCAAAAATATGAAGAATTGGTAACACGTTACCCAAATTCTTCGCTTATTCCTAGAGCCTTATTTCAGGGACTTAGGTGCTATCAATTTCTTAATCAACCAGAACGTGTAAAGTCAATTATCCAGACCTTAACCAAAAACCACCCCAATTCACCATACACCAGAAAAGCACAGAGTCTGATAATAAATCTTATGTAAACTAAAATGAAGAATATTGATATGCAATAATTTCTACACCACTACCCTATTTTCTGAGAAAAATCCATTCTAAGGATAGCAAGATAATAAGTATAATGAAAAAAATTGGATATTGTGTCGGATTCAGTTGTATTTTAGATTTAATTGGTTTAAGTTTTATATCTAAATTTTTTAAATTCTCTCCATAGCGTCCACCTGATACTTGTGATATTGTTTGCAGGAGATGCAAATTTGGGTCAAGGTTGTAAAATTCAAGATTAGAAGTCACAAAGAAAGTCCCTCTTGCTCTTCTTTTATCTTCTGGATAAGCCTGCCTTGACTCGGCGATGCATGCCTCATACTCGTACTCTCCTGGATACAAGAAATCAATAACTCCTTCATATCTACCGTTCCCAAGTGAATAAAGTGAAACGGCTTTTTGTAAAATTTTAGGTTTCGCACTCCACACTTTAACAATAATTTCACATTTTGTGTCCGGTTCGTAATCTTTAGTATAAGCTTGAGCCTTTAATATTATCCTCTCCCCCACTGGATAAGCTGGCTCTGTCTCTACCCATAGTGTAGGCAGTTCTATGGGTTTGGTGACAAGTCTTACAATTTTATCCCAGAACTTAACTCCTGGATAAAAATTCCATCTCCATAGGTCTTTAGCTGCTATTCCAACCACTATCCCTTTGTTATACTTCATCTCAGCAATTATTGGTGTAGCTTGTGTTCTGCATAAAACCTTACTCCCCCCTTTAATTCCTAAAACTGAGTAAACCTCTTTTAATGGTGGTAATTCTTCTGCTCCAAAAATATCAAAACCAGCTTCAACTTTTACAGGATATCTCGTCTTCAATTGTATTGGATGCCCAATAATGAATGGTGATACACTTTTGCAAGCAGCGCCTAAAATAATAACCCCCATTCCATTGGATACAAGTTTCTCTATATTAGGGTATTCAAACTCATCTAAAACAACCACATCATAAGCTGTTTTAAAATCTGGCGCTCCAACAACCCCATTTTTAGATAACCATTTCTCTTCGTCAAGTTTTACCCAGTAGTTGAATTCAATATTTTGGTTCTCTTTAAGTTCAAGTTTTGCAAACTTAAAATTCCAACTCGGCATCAAAGCAAACCAGCCTACTTTTATTCTTGACTTCAATATACGGATACCAAACTCTCTTTTATTGTTCTCATAGGATAACTCCTCAGGGAGCTCAGAAATGCCAACTTCATACAAGTGCGTCCCTGGGACATCGGGAATTACTGAGAACTCTACCTCTTTTTGCAATCCATTTTTTGGTAATAATATTTCCTTTTTCTGTAAGATACGACCTCTTTCTTTAAGTATTGCTTGAACTTTTTGCTCTTCATACCCCTTCTTTTCAAATTTTGCTTTGATTACCACACTATCTTTGGTATAAGCTATTTTGTTACAAGCTATCTCTGTGATAAATATATCTTTATGGATAGAATCAAGTTTAATAGTATATATAGGTATATTTTTATATCGTGCAACCTCTACTGGGTCAGGACCTGAGTTATTGATTCCATCGGTTAAAAGCAGGTATGCGGCTGGATTAGGAGTCTCAAGTATGGCATTTCCTATGTTAGTTTCTTCCCCTTTGATAGTTATAGAATCTCTCATCAGGTATGGATGAGAATCAAATCCATATATTTTATTTCTAATCTTGAGTTCAGCTATTACTCTCTTTGCACTTTCAAGCCTCCCCCCTACTTCCATTGATTTTGATGTATCCACAAGTACAAGAAGCCACGGTCTACTCCACAGTACGAGTTCACAAATTGGCTCAAATATGAAGCCAAGCACAAGAAGGAAAGATACAATTCTAATAATTTTAGGTATCTTTCTCTCCTTTTTAAATAATAGAGTTAAGAAAATTAGGGCTAATAAAGCTAAAATAAAGAGAAAAAAGGTTGTCATTTTGCAAACACCTTTAAATTAGATTGCTTCGTCGCTTTGCTCCTCGCAATGATAAGAAAAGACTCCTCACAACAATGGCAACCCTTATTTTAGAAAAACTTACCTATACTTATTTTAACTATATCCTAAATATAGAGATTTGTAAATAAAAAATTTAAACGCAAGAGAAAAATGTAATTACGCACAAAAACCCTCTATTTTTGATTTTTTTGACCTTACCTTACGTTTTTTTCCTATACTCCCCACTATTTCATGGCAAAAACTTAACAGTTAGCTGTAATTTAGTAAAGAAAGTAATAAAACGTAGCATTTTAGCTTAAAAGTGATAAAAAACTTGCTTTGTTGAATAATTCGCTTTACAAAACTTGCAACACCTTGATTGACACCGATTTATGAGATTCTTCACTTCGTTCAGAATGACAAGGTCAAAATTGTCTAAAACCAAATCAGAGGTTGAAAATCAAAGGTGCCAAAAATATTTATTCAACAAAGCAAGGTTTTTTTATTTTGCAAAATTAAAAATGTTATTTCTTTAATCTTATGCAGTCCTACTTTGTGGCTTTACGCATTATTTGGGATTATCAATGCCCTTAGAACTGACCGGATACTATGCGTGGTACCCGTATGGTGGAAATAAAAGTGCATAGGAAAAGAACATGAGTAGGGAGTGCATTTTTTACTTGCAAATTGAATAGACTTGGAATATTATTTATAATAATGATTCCATTAAAGGACGATAATCAATTAAATAGATTCCCAATCTTTACAATCTTAATCATTGCAGTTAATGTATTCTTATTTGGATATGAGGTATGGCTTGGTAAGGGGATAGAGGCTTTTGTAACAAAGTTTGGCTGTATTCCTTACGAGATTACACATGGAGTTGATTTATTTCCTTACCTTGATTTTCCTGTATATTTTACTTTAATCACTTCAATATTCCTTCATGGCTCATGGTTTCACCTTCTTGGGAACATGTGGTTTTTATTCATATTTGGTGACAATGTTGAAGACTGGCTTGGTCGTGGTAGGTTTATTTTGTTTTACTTAGGATGTGGAGTTGCAGCCAGTCTCGTTCAAATATTGTTTCACCCAATGTCTAAGGTACCAACAATTGGTGCATCAGGCGCTATTGCAGGAATTATGGGAGCATATCTTATTCTTTACCCAAGAACCAGAGTGCTTTGTCTTATTCCATTTTTTATATTTTTTAGGATTGTTAGGCTACCTGCATTTTTATTCCTTGGAATATGGATAATGTGGCAGCTATTTTCAAGTATGGCCACTTTCCCTGTAGGCACAAACATTGCATTCTTTGCCCATATAGGTGGCTTTTTTGTTGGCCTTTTTTTTGTTAGGTGGTTGAGAAACCGTAAATTAATAGGATGGAGGTAATTTATGAGTAAAATTGTATCATTACAGGCAAGGGAGATTCTTGATTCAAGAGGCAATCCTACAATTGAAGTAGATTGTGGACTTGCAACAGGTATCTGTGGTAGAGTATCTGTCCCTTCTGGTGCATCTAAAGGGGCTTATGAGGCAATTGAACTAAGGGATGGTGATAAGAGGTATGGTGGTAAAGGGGTGCTTAAGGCAGTTGATAATGTAAACAATAAGATTGCAAAAAAGCTTGTTGGAATAGATGCCATGAAACAAGAAGAGATTGACCGTCTCTTAATTGAGCTTGATGGTACTCAAAACAAATCAACTCTAGGCGCCAATGCATGCATAGGGGTATCACTTGCAGTTGCTACTGCCTCTGCATTGGAGCTCGGCTTCCCTATTTATAGGTATATTGGAGATATAGGGAGGTACAACCTCAAGATGAACACCTTACCTGTTCCAATGTTAAATGTCATAAATGGCGGCGTCCATGCAGATAACAATCTTGATATACAAGAGTTTATGTTAGTCCCTGCTGGGGCTAAAAATTTTAGAGAAGCAGTAAGGATGGGAGCAGAGGTCTTTCATACCTTAAAGAAATTACTTAAAGAGGCATGTTACTTTACCGGGGTAGGTGATGAGGGTGGCTTTGCTCCCAACCTCAAATCAAATCAGGAGGCGTGTGAATTTATATTGAAAGCCATAGAGACGGCTGGCTACAAACCTGGCAATGATGCATGGATTGCAATTGATGCAGCAGCAACCAGCTTTTATAAAGATGGTAAATATGTAATAGAAGGTAAGTCGCTCTCTACTCGTGAGCTTATAGATTTTTATAAAAGTTGGGTAAGTAAATTCCCAATCCTATCTATAGAGGATGGGCTTGCTGAAGATGACTGGGCTGGCTGGCAGCAGCTGACAAGTGAACTTAGTGATAAAGTTCTAATAATAGGCGACGACTTATATGTGACAAATGTGGCCCGTCTTAAGAAAGGTATAGAACTATGTGCTTCAAATGCAATCCTAATTAAGCCAAACCAGATAGGAACATTGACAGAGACTTTAAATTGCATAGATGTCGCCCAAAAAGATGGCTACAAGTGTGTAATCTCACACAGGTCAGGTGAGACAGAGTCCACATTTATAGCTCACCTTGCTGTAGGGACTGGCGTTGGAATTATAAAAGCAGGCTCAATGTCAAGGTCTGAGCGGATAGCTAAATACAACGAATTAATGAGGATAGAGGAAGAGCTTGGCAATACAGCTGTGTATCCCGGAATTGATGCCTTTAAGTAAAAATACACAGATAGATACAGATATGAATACGGATGGACACAGAAAGTTATGAATGTGAAAAAGGTGATTATCATCCTATTTTTGATTGTATCTATTTATGTGCTTGTATTCAGCCCATGTGGGCTTGTAAAGATAATCTCAATTAGGCTCAATATTTGGAAGGTGCAAGATGAGATAAACATACTCAAGGCTAAAGAAATTGTACTTGAACGTGAGACTAAATTGCTTGAGAGTGATCCAGAATATATAAAGAGAGCCATTCGTGAGAAATTGGGTATAGAATGAGTAAACGAGCAGTATATCCTGGCACTTTTGACCCCATTACTAATGGGCATCTTGATATAATCAAGAGGGCACTTAATTTGTTTAAGTCTGTGATTGTTCTTGTAGTAGAGCATAGTGAAAAATCGCCAATGTTTAGTGTTAAAGAAAGGGTTAGATTTGTGCGTGAGGTTACAAAGATATATAAAGGGGTTGAGGTTGATTCATTTGATGGTTTACTTGTTGATTATATAAAAAACAAGGGAGCAAAAGTAATAATAAGGGGACTACGTGCTATATCAGATTTTGACTACGAGTTCCAGCTTACCCAACTAAATCGTAAGCTTTGTCCTGAAATAGAGACTATATTCATTATGCCGGGTGAAGAGCATTTCTTCTTATCATCAAGTATGGTAAAAGAAATTGCCTCGCATGGCGGCGATGTAACTCAATTTGTGCCTAAAATAGTAGCTGATGCATTAAAGAAGAACACCAGGATAAACACAGATAGAAGTAAAACACGAATAGACACGGATAAACGGAGTAATGTATGAAATTAGTTGACCTCCATATTCATACCATATTTTCGGATGGTACACTTTCACCTCATGAAGTAGTGAGGCTTGCTGCTTCAAAAGGACTCTCTGCTATAGCTATAACTGACCATGATGAACTTAGCGGTCTACCTGATGCAACTGAGGCGGGTAACCAATTTGGGATTAGCATAATTTCAGGAGTTGAGCTTTCAGGTAGGCTAAAAGATAAAAGTGTGCACATACTTGGCTATTTTGTGGACAAAGAAAACCGAGAGTTAATTAATTTCATACAGTCTATGAAACAATCAAGATTTGACAGGGCAGAAAAAATTGTTGAAAAACTAAATGAGCATGGTATTTATATAACGATTGATGATATAAAAATACGCTCCGGGTTAGGTGGCATTGGCAGACTCCATATAGCAGAGACACTTATGGATGCCGGTGTAGTGAAAGACACACATGAGGCATTCTCAAAGTATATAGGTTATGGTAAGTCTTGCTATGTCTCAAAGTCAAATATATCTACTAAATTCGTTATAGAGCTTATCATTAAGGCGGGTGGAATCCCTGTTATTGCACACCCGTCATTACATGATACAGAAGATTTAATATCAGAACTTATAAACGAAGGGATTATGGGAATTGAAGTTTGGTATCCAACACATTCTGAATCACAAGTTAAGAAGTATCTTGAGATAGCTAAAAAGTATAGACTTGTACCTACCGGTGGTTCAGACTCACATGGGACACGACCAGGATACCCGGGAATTGGCGAGTTTACTATACCTTATGATGTTTTAGATAGGTTAATAGAAGCTAAAAATAGGATATAGAATACAGTAGGTAGGATACGGATAACTTTTATTTATGTGCTTAGGAATTCCGGTTCAGGTAATAGAAATTAAAGAAAATAGTATGGCGATAGCTGAAATAGGTGGAGTGAGACGTGAAATTTGTATCGCTCTTGTGCCAGGAGTAAAGATTGGTGACTGGGTCATCCTGCACGCCGGGTTTGCTATTCAGATACTTGATGAAAAAGAAGCTAAAGACACCCTTAAACTCCTTAAAGAAATAAGTTTATTGAGTTAATAGAGTTTGTAGAGTTTATACAATCTTCTTCTATGGACCCGACTTAAATTCAATAGTTCTTATTGGGAACGGAATCACAATACCTTCATCTCTGTATCTTTTACGCAGCCTTTTTATAAACTCATGAATTATAAGATATCGTGCAACATATTCTTTTGCACGAAGGACGACAGTAAATTTTATACTGGAATCAGCAAAAGTATTATATCTTATAAACGGCTCAAACCCTGGCACACCACCAGGGATTTCAGATAACACCTGCTTAGCTACATCAATAGTTACCTTCTCAACCTTATCTAGGTCAGAGTCATAGCTCACCCCCACATCTACAAGTACAGCTAACTCTGGTTCCGGTGAATAGAAGTTAGTTATTTGTGTATTGGAGAGTTTTAAATTTGGAATTATAACTTCATTATTTGGTAATGTTCTAATCCTTGTACTACGCCAGCCAATCTGTGTCACATAGCCTTCTTCGCCTGATTCCAGCTTTATATAATTACCGACACTGACAGGCTTATCTATCAAAATATGAATCCCTGAAAACAGGTTTGATAAAGTATCCTGCAGTGCCAATGCAATAGCTAAACTTGCTACCCCTAACGAAGCTATTAAAGGAGTTATTGATATACCAAATGAGTTGAGTATAATCAAGCCAATAATTGCTAACATAACAACTCTGAAAATTGTCTTTAGTACAGTGCCTGCTGTCTTTATAAACTCTATACGTTTTGAGTATACCCTAATCCAGTTGACAAATAATCTATCAAGAAATAATATTATTCCAAAAACAAAAATACAGATTGCTGTTATCTGTGTGTATTTATTTACCTTTGTCGGTAAATTGACTGCATCTATCCAGAGCTTGATTCCGAGTGCTAATAGGATTAGAATAAGGGGTGCAGAGATAGAATTAACTATTATATCATCAAATATACTATGAGTCTTCTTAGCTGTTGTCCTTAATAGCTTAACTACAACTGGAATCACAACAAAGAGTATTGCTATCCATACACCAAGCAAAACAGTTGGTAATAACCAATTAGTTAACATTATACCCTCCTTCTTTTATTAAAAACGAACAAAACGAATGACAGCGAATAATTTGCTATCATTCGGGTAATTCGTTACAGTTTAATAATTCATTTGCTCTTCATACCATTTCTTAAATTCTTGCACTCCTTTTACAATTCCAGTTGCAATTTTAGCACGAAAATCTTCATTTCTTAAATTCTCCTCTCCTTTTGTATTTGATATAAATGCAACCTCTATCAAACAAGCTGGCATATAAGTCCCGCGTAGGACAAAAAAGTTTGCCTGCTTCACTCCCCTATTATATGTAGAAGCAGAAGTTGAAATAAGACTCACAAGCTTACCTGCAAGAAAATTTGATTCCTTCAGAAATTCAGTTTGTGCCATATCCCATAAAATAGCTTCTACTTCTCCTCTATACTCTGGTAGCTCATACTTAAGACTTGCATTCTCTCTTGCCTCTACAGCCCTCTCCCATGTAGTCTTGGCAGGCGATAAGAAATAAACCTCAGTTCCACATCTTTCTTTAGACGAAGCATAATTACAATGAATTGATAAAAATAAGTCTGCCTTACACTGGTTAGCAATCTTTGTACGCTCTAAAAGTGAGATAAATGTGTCAATATCTCTTGTAATGATACAGGTAATGCCAAGCTCTGACTCAATAAGTTTAACTACCTTTTTTGCAATATCAAGCACTACATCTTTTTCTTTTAGCCCCTTATGGCCAACTGCACCTGAGTCATGACCTCCGTGCCCGGGGTCTATCACAATCTTTTCTATCCGCATCCCAATCCTGTAAGTACTAAGTTTATCACCTTCTATGTGTATATTTTGAGATAAGAAATACCCTATTACCTCATTTAAAACTGGTATAGGAAGCCAAAGCATATCTTTTGCAACTTTGGGTGCCACTGGCATATTTAGGAGCTTTGAATTTATTGTAATCCATGGATTATCTGGAATAAGGACGACCTTTTTACCTTGATACTCAACAATCCACCTGTGGCGGATTGAGTCGCATGAAACATTAAATCCAAATGCAAGTTGTAAATCATTTAGGTTAAAATAATTAAATCCATCTATGATTTGATAGTTAATATCATAGAAGTCCTGATTATATTCAAAAGTTAGTGATTTAGAGTAAATATTAAGTGGAATTAAAAGAGCTACTGCTATCCTGAAATAAATATTCGGGAGTAGTATCTTATCACTCACGTAGATTCTTCGCTATCGCTCAAATTGACAGTTTATAGCTCTAAATGTTTTGAGCCCTTATTTCTCTTTCAAGGTCTCTCATTTTAATAGCTTCACGCTTCTCGTATTTCTTTTTACCACGACAGATTGCGAGCTCAATTTTTACCTTACCTCGCTTGTTAAGATACAAAGCGAGTGGAATAAGAGTAAACCCCTTTTCAGAAACTTTGCCAATGATACGATTTATCTCATCCCTATGTAGTAGCAGTTTTCTATTACGCTTTGGGTCAATTGAGTTCCTTGAGCTCTCATAATGTGCTATATGGAGACCGATGACAAAGATTTCATCACCTAAAATCTTACAAAAGCTGTCTGATAGCGATACTTTACCTTCTCTTATAGACTTGACCTCAGGCCCAAGAAGTGAGACTCCTGCCTCATAGCGCTCAATAATATTATATTCATATCTTGCTTTCCTATTCTCAATCCTCATTTTGAGGTTCTTCACAAAAAACTTCTGCCTGAAACCGATAGATTTCAGCCTCCTTCCAGGCATCGGAAGGTAACCCTGCTTTCCAGCAAGTTTGTTCAATAAACTTATCCCTATCCCACTTATATTCTGTAGCTACCTGTGGCAACAAAAGGCCTGAATATACACCTTTCTTTATGTAAAGACCGTCGCGTCCTACCTGTATTTCATCTATAGATTTAACACGTTGAAGTGGGCTAAGCACTGATATCTCAATTTTAAGTTCTGCCAGCTCCTCCGGGCTCACTGGTGTAAACCTTGGATCCCCCATAGCAGCCTCTACTGCCATCTCAGCCACTGTTTGATAAAGTGGTTTAGCCGGTAAAATATAGCCAATACAACCACGCAGCTCATTATTCCGTTTGATTGTCACAAAACAGCCTCTCTTCTCTCTCATGCTTGTAAACTCTGGCGGATTTATCTTTTCTTTTGGAGCACCAGTTACTGCACGTGTTATTGAATTTCTTGCCAGCTTAAGTAGAAAATCTTTGTCCTCTTTAGATAACTTAGCTGTTTTAGGATTAATAAGCATAAAACTTGCATATCCAACTACATAGCCACTCATCATACCAGTGACATCACCAGAATTTGTTGAGTAAAGTAGCATCGCCTCTTTTGCACCAAGTTTCTGTGCTGCAAGCATACAGGTGACAATCGCACCACCACCACAAGCAGCACCACGTTCAGTAAAAGCTTTATGAAACCCTTCAATGTCATATTCACAGATTAAAGAAGTTGACTCTTTAACACTTAGTTTACACTCATCATAGTCATACCCATGATAAAAGTCAGATGATGCAACTATAAGTACACTCTTTCCCGTTACTGACTTAACTATAGCATCAGCAAGTATTTTACAAACTCCAATAGATTGGTCACCCATACAGATTGGGACAATCTTGAACTCCTTAAGTACAGTCTGAAGAAAAGGTAACTCTACCTCTAACGAATGCTCCTCCTGGTGTGGCTCTATCATACCAGTGATATATTTACTTTGAGGTGCTACCTCTTGTGAAATAATAGCTTCTGCAAGAGAAGAGTCTATTTCAACTTCACCAAGTGGTGTCTTAAATGAACCTGTCGGATAAACAGCTGCTCCCCTAAATGGGAACTGGTGTGACGGTCCAATAATTATCACTGTATCGTATTTTTTACCCTCAATTTGCTTAAAAGCATAAGAAGCTGTCTGGCCTGAGAATTCATAGCCTGCATGTGGCACAATAAGGCCGAAGATTTTAGCCTCTATTTTTTCTGGCACACTTTTTAGGAATTTCTGAATTGAACTTTTGAGCACTGCTGGATTCCCCGGATAAAATTGACCCGCAACAGCCGGCTCTCTTACATTCATATTTCTACCTCCATCACTCAATACTACTAAGTTTTACACAACCCTTTCCTTTAATTTATATATTAGTTGCTTAATTGTCAAGATAAAAAACAGAAACTGAAGCTCTTCTTTTTAAAGTGTAAACAGTTACTGTTTGTAATTAATTTTACTAATTGGAAAGTAGGATAAGTACAAGTTAAGATAATTAGGTGTAAACTTTGGGGCTGATGTTCAATAAGAAATCTTTTATAATTTAGAATATAATTGAACCAGAAATTCTTTTGACTAAGCCAAGGTCCGGATGGAACTTGACTCCATAATCAAGCTTTATTGTTCGATGAACTATGCCACAGCCGGCACTAAAAATTCCTTTGTCCCAACCGAGTCTAACAGCTAACCTTTGTTTCCACCAGTACTCAAACCCAATGTATGTATCTGTGTGTAGTGGCACAATCTCAGCCACCCTTTTTTCTGGGCTTGTATCAAATCCTAAACAAATGTTTAACTTACCAACAGTAAAATTATGGACTGCTGATATTCCTGTCTTTATAAGTGGCGATATCCAATCTCTTAGAGTAGTGTCTGACCCAAAAATCTCTGTCCCTGTCAAGTTGACAATGTTTACTCCATAAGTTACACCTTTAAAATCTGATAGTATACCTAAATCTGTTCCCACTCCATACGCAGTTGCTATATCCCAATCTCTAAATATGCATTTAATATTTAAACCAAGCTTAAATTTTGTAAACTCGCGTGCGTAAGAAAAGTATCCAACATAATCACATACATCTACATATTCATTAATATTTATGCCAGCCTCAGATGAGTCTGTAATTCCTATTTCAGGGACCCCAACCCAATAAAGTGCTACCCCTAATGTGTATGATGGAGCTGGATAAGTGATAGCAACTGTATTAGTTTGCACTATCCCGGCCTCAAAATCTTCTGAATGCATCAGGAACAGTTCACGATTTTTAACTCTCACAAGACCTGCCGGATTCCAGTAAAATGCAGTCGGGTCATCTGCAAGTGCAACAAATGCATTCCCCATTCCAAGAGCCCTTGCACCGACACCTATTTCCATAAATTCGCCTAAATATACATCACCAAAACCTAACAACAAACAAAATAGAAATAACATTTCTATTCTAAAATATTATATGATTACCTATTTGTCAACCAAAATAATTCATTGATGTAGACAGATTGATTTCAGTCTATCTCAATGATTATTCTCTTGACATTTGTTCGCCATTGATTTAAACTGAGTAGGGGTTTGATTAATCAAACCCCTACAATGACAAGTTATGCAGACAAGGAAAGAATTTGAAGAATTGGAAAGAAAAACACTCGCCCCTTATGCTATGAGGTCAGTTGAGACAAAGGGTAGAAAATATCATGAAGAAGAAGACCTATACAAGTCTTGTTATCAGAGGGATCGCGACCGTGTCATCCATTGTACTGCATTTCGTAGACTTGAGTATAAGACACAGGTATTTGTTAACCATGAAGGTGATTACTATCGGACAAGACTTACTCATACAATTGAAGTGAACCAGATTGCACGCACAATTGCACGTGCCATGAGACTAAACGAAGACTTAGTTGATGCTATATCACTTGCTCATGATATTGGACATACACCATTTGGACATGCAGGCGAGGAAGCATTAGCTGAGCTTATGAAAGATAGAGGCGGCTTTGAACATAATCGGCAGGGATTAAGAGTAGTAGATGAGCTTGAGGAGCGGTATCACGGCTTTTGTGGGCTTAATCTCACATTTGAAACAAGAGAAGGAATAGTTAAGCACTCTACTGTATATGATATACCAAACCTTGATGGTCTTCCTGAATTCCTGCCACCATCAGCACCGACACTTGAAGCTCAGGTGATAAATGTAGCAGATGAAATTGCGTATAACTCACATGACCTTGATGACGGCTTAAAGGCAGGCTATATTACTCTTGACCAATTAAAGCAGGTTACTCTATGGGATGAGCTATACTCCAAAATAAAGGAAGATTTTAAAGAGGTGAGACCTCAAGATGAGACACTATTGATTCATAAAACAATAAGAGCTCTTATAAATAGACAGGTTACAGATATGATTAACTATACAGATAGTAAAATAAAGGAACTTGGAATAAAATCAGTTGATGATGTAAGAAAACATAAACTGATAGTTAAGTTAAGTCCAAATGAGATGAGGCTACAGCGTGAGCTTAAAGATTTTCTTTTTAATAATCTCTATCTTCATTATAAAGTGGTCAAGATGAAGAACAAAGCAAGAAGGTATGTAGAAGCCCTTTTTAAGTTATATATTGATGATTTAAGACAACTTCCACCTGATTTTACTGCCCATCTTAAGCATACTGATAAATATCAAGTAGTCTGTGATTATATAGCAGGTATGACCGACCGCTATGTTCAGGACGAGTATGAGCGTCTATTTATGCCATATACTAAGATGTAAGATAGGGGGATAAGTATGTTGATAATATTGTTCGGAGTCTTGTTACCTGTTCTTTTCATTCTTTTCTCATGATATATTTTAGAAGAACGGAGACGCGACCAGACCTTGTAAGGCCCTCTAAATTAGTTACAACTGGCCCATATAGTACTGTAAGGCATCCTCAATATGCAGCAGGTATAATTTTTATCATTGGCTGGTTTTTAATTTGGGGTGGAATTTATAGCCTTTATGTGATGCCAATATTGATTATCTCCATATTGTTCCAAGCTCTTGTTGAAGAGAAATATATCTTAGAAAAGGAATTTGGAGATGGATACATAGAATATAAGAAAAAAGTAGGGATGTTTTTCCCAAAAAGGAGGTATCATGAAAAGGTTATATAGCAAATTTTGTTTTCTTTTGATATTTTTAACTTCTATTTCTCTTGCAGATAGGGGGATGATTTCAATTACAAGACCTGATATCTCAATATATGAGCCGGGTCAAAAAGCAATTATTGGGTGGGATGGTAATAATGAAGTTATGATACTTGCAGTAGATGCGCGTGCAGATACTGAGTGTAAGGTGCTTGAAATACTGCCTCTACCGTCAAAGCCTACAGTAGACGAGGGTAATTTTAAGTCGTTTGAAGAAATACAGCGTCTGATAAGGAAAAATGCACCCAGAATTGAAGCCCTCTACAAAGGAAGGGAACTGTTAGCACCCGGAGTTGAAATACTATTTCATAAGAAAATTGGACCCCATAACATTACTTGTGTCAAAGCTCTGGAATACCGCGAATTTGTGAATTGGATACTTAACTTTGTAAAGAGTCAAGGCGTAGATACTATTTCTATGCCTCACGAGCTCCTATATATTATCAACAACTACTTAAGAAATGGCATACAGCACTTTGTTTTTGATATTGTAGAACTTAGCAAAGAGACAAATAGTATAGTGCCTCTTATTTACAAGTTTAAATCTCCTTACTTATTCTTCCCATTACATATTTCAACTCTTGCAAAAGGGGACACGAGGATACAGGTATTCCTTGTTACTAAACATATTCCATGGCCGACAGCAGTTGAGCCATTTAGGATTGGTAAATACAGAGCTTACGGACCAAAAAGAGAGGGTGACATTATTTTCAAGGTCACAAAAGATGAGCTGAAGTCAATAGAACCTGCACTTGCAAAACTTATAAGGAACGATGCATGGCTTACAGCAATTGAATTTGAAGGCAATATAAGTGAACTCACAACTGACCTAAAGCTTAATAAGTTTTGTAAAATAATAGAAGAATGAAAATAAATGACGAAATCCCAATGACTAATGACGAATATTTTGATATTTGCATTCCTGCCCGCCGGTAGGCAGGTTAATTTTTAATTTTATTTAAGGAGGTGTGCTATGTTAAACATAATTTTATCCACTATTTTGTTCGCATCAGTTGGCTTTGAGGGTAGTTCTGTAAGCACTGCGAGGAGAGCAGGTTCTATATTTATTAATCCCGGTGGACTTGGAATAAATATGGGATACGAGTCAATATATGAGTTTAATGATGGTTGGCATAATGTTGGATTATGTATAGGGAATGTAGGATTGGGAGTTAAATTAAAGGATGGAATGAGACCTAATTTTGTGACTGTGACGGGGTCTAAGATTAGGGAATCAGTTTGGCTTGGATATGGGTATAAATTTGGAGCTTCCAAAGGAGGTGCGACCTCAAGCTATGAACTTGGAGCTATATATAGACCAAAAAAATTTGTCTCATTCGGCCTACGGACATCACTTGAAACTAAACCAGAACTAAGAGTAGGCACAGGACTTAGACCATGGACTGATAAAGTTACGGTGTTTTTGGATGCCATATACAAGAATTCACTTAAAAATTATCTGTATGGGATTGGGATTGAGCCAATTGATGGGATTATACTATCTTTTAAAGGAAATGAAGAAGGTGAAATAAAAATTGGTTTAGAAATATTGCTTGAAAAAGTAAAAATTGGGGGTAGCTCATACCGTGTCATGCTGAACGAAGTGAAGCATCTCAAAAGTGATGCATTTGTGCTCCTTTCACGTGATAAATATCCGAGTTTTAAGCGTCCAGCAAAGAAGTTGGTTGAGCTTACTATCAAGGGGTCTTATCCTGAAATGAAGGAAACTGCTAAGTATTTAGGACTCCAAACTACGAGGGAGCCCGCCTTTTATAATCTTCTACACAACATTGAATTACTCAGAAATAGGGAAGATGTAAATGGGCTACTTATCAACTTTGAGCCACATTCACTAAGTATAGCACAAGCTGAGGAGCTACGAGCTGAGCTAATTGAATTTAAGAAGGCTGGCAAAAAGATTATTACATTCTCAAATGAGTATGGACTTAGGAGCTACTATTTAGCTTCAACTGCAGATTATATTATCCTTACACCACTTGGAGATGTGATGATTCCAGGGCTTATGGCAATGAGGGTGTATATAAAGGGAACACTTGATAAACTTGGTATTGAAACTGATATTGAGAGGGTAGGAAAATATAAATCTGCATCTGAAATATTTGAAAGAAAGGATATGTCAGCTGAAGATAGGGAGCAAGTTGAGTCATATCTTGACGATATATGGAACCCTATGATTACGGAGATTGCAGAGAGTAGACAAATGGAAGTAGCTAAATTTGATGACCTTATAAATAAAGGTGTGTATTTTAATTCTGACGATGCACTTGATTCAGGGCTTGTAGATACACTTGCTTACAAGTGGGAAGTTGATGATGTAATTAAAGGGGTTATGGGTAAAAAGCTAAAAAAGGAGTCAATTGATAAATTCTTGGCTAAGAAAGAAGTCCCAAGAACTTGGAAAGAAGAGAAACAAAAAATTGCCATCCTAATGGCTGAAGGTTTAATAGTGACTGGTGAGAGTGGATACAACCTTACACCAATAATAGGCGGTAAGTATATGGGCTCAGAGACTATAACTGACATGCTTAACAAAATAAGAGATGACAAGTCTATAAAGGCACTGGTATTTAGAGTAAATTCAGGTGGTGGAATTGCTTTGGCATCTGAGATAATAGCACGGGCACTGAAGAGGGTATCTGAAAAGAAGCCTGTCATCGTGTCAATGAGTGGAGTTGCAGGCTCTGGTGGTTATTATATCTCATGTCTTGGTGATAAAATTGTTGCTGATAGGTTTACTCTCACTGGCTCAATAGGGGGGCTTGGTATAAACCTTGTCATGAAAGGGCTTTATGACAAGCTTGGGCTATCATGGGATACGGTTAAGATGGGTGAACATGCAGATTACTTATCTGGCCTGAGACATCTTACTAAAGAGGAGCGTGAAAAATTTAGACACGATGTTGAGTGGTATTATGAGAAGTTTGTAAGTCGTGTCTCAGAAGGGAGAAGACTCACGACTATGCAGGTAGATTCAATTGGACAGGGCAGAATATGGAGTGGCATAAGGGCAAAGGAAATTGGACTTGTAGATGAGATTGGTGGCTTACTTAAAGCAATTGAAATTGCCAAAAAGCAGGCTGGAATAAAAGAAGCTGACCTCATGATTTTCCCAAAACCTGAGAAAAAATTCTCACTTAAACTCAGCCCAAGATTTTAGTATTTTTCATGTGAGGTGTGCCATATTTAGGTTAATTGTTAAAGGTGTGATAACTGCTGTGATTGTGTTACCTTTATGTAGCCTTGCTTCTTTTGAGGCTATAGATTGTGAGCAGGAAAGTGTATTTGAGAATCCAGTATTGAGTATTAAACCTGGGCTTCAGTCCATATGGGTACAGGCTTTTGGAATCCTTCCTTATACAAGAGTCAGTTATTCTGCTCGACGCCTTGGAGTCGGGGTTTCAAACTTTGGTAATAATGATTATAGGGAGAATGAAATTCTATTAGGCTATAGTATAATGAAAGCTAATACAGTGTTCGGTATATCGGCTCGTGCAATGAACTTATGGATAAATGGTTATGGGTCAGATTTTGCACTCGGAATTGATATTGGGACAAATTTTCAGGTTACACATTCTACAAATTTTTATCTCACTCTATCAAATATCAATTTACCAAAAATCTCAGGTGAAGAAATCCCAAGCAGGGTTATGGGCAACTTTGTTATAAACCCCAGTCCTGACTTCAAGCTTACTGTCTCATTATACAAAGAATCGTGGTATCCAACAGAAGTTAGACTAAGTAATGAGATTAAACTATCAGCTCTTCTCAGTCTTATGGTAGGGTTAAAGAGCTATCCACAATCATTTAGTTTTGGTATTTTACTTTATCCTGGCAGGTTTGACATCTCATACAATGCAAGAACACATCCAACACTTGGGCTTACACATATATTTGGACTAAATATGAAAACAGACATTTTGTATGAGGGATTGTAGGGGTTTGATTAATCAAACCCTTATAGGTTCCAATATGGATTTAATTAAATTAATATTTATATTAAGTTTACAATTTACACAAGAGGAGCTTGTATACTTGGCAAGTTTTGGCTTCATAGATGCAGGTGAAATAAAGCTTGACCTAAAGAGAGACTCTTTAAATTATATAAGGTGTGAACAAGAGACAAAGGGACTCTTTTCTCTTGTTTACAGGGTTAAAGACTGGTATGAGTCTACTTCGGATAGTAATTTTGTTACCAAAAGATTTGAAAAAAGTGTAAGAGAGGGTCCCTATAGTGCATACCAACTTGTTAGTTTTAAAAATGGTTATGCCACATATCAGGATGGTGATTCAGTGTCTACAATTCAGAATGCTAAGGATATAATAAGTATCATATATTGGTTGAGGCTACAGGAGCTCATCCCGGGGGATACACTCATAGTCCCTCTGCACACGGATAAGTGGAATTATGAAATCAAGGTTTGTGTTGAAAGTGATACTTTAGATGGGAAGCCCTGTATTCTTGTAATACCGGACCTTCATGGGATAAGAGCTTTTGGGACACAGAGTGGGCTTATGCTTTATTACAATGAATTAAAAATACCGGTGCTACTCAAGATTAAGTTCGCATGGGGGTATATACAGGCTAGACTTACACACAGAGAATGGAGATGAGATATATCTGTTTAAATCAATAAATATGGTTTATGGAGTAATTCTTGCTGGAGGACGAGGGGAGCGGTTTTGGCCTGAGTCAAGGAGGAAGCATCCTAAACAGCTACTCCCAATTGTGTCTTCTCAACCAATGTTACTCGAAACTGTAGATAGGATACTCCCACTCATCCCAATTGATAGAATTATTATAGTTGCTGGCAAAGAACTAAAGTCATCTATTAAGAAACTACTTCCTAATGCGTGTTTACTATTAGAGCCATTTGGTAGGAATACTGGCTGTGCCATTGGGTATGCCACTATTAACCTCAATCCGGCTGATATAATGGTTGTACTTCCAGCAGACCATTACATCCCGGACCGGGGCAAGTTTTTGCAAGCACTGGATGTAGCAATCAAATTTGCTAAAAAAGGATGGCTCACAACATTTGGGATTGTGCCTACACGTGCAGAAACTGGGTATGGTTATATAGAAATAGGAAATAAGATAGATATAAATGTATATGAGGCAAAAGGATTTAAGGAGAAACCAAATCAAAAACAAGCTCAAAGTTTTGTCCGTGAGAAGCGATTTCTTTGGAATTCAGGTATGTTTATATGGACTCAAAAGAATATACTCAATGCTTTTCGTACCCATATGCCTGAGTTATACCAGGATCTATTAAATTTTAGAGCCAAAAAGATTTCGCTTCTTACTCTTTATAGGAGAGCCTCAAATATATCTATAGATTACGGAGTAATGGAGAAGGCAACAAATGTGGCTGTCGTGAGATCAAACTTTATTTGGGATGATATTGGGTCGTGGCTTGCACTTGAGCGGCTTTACAAGGCAGACAAGTACGGGAATATAAAGGCCGGCCTCCATAAAGGGCTGGGGACAAGGAACTGTATCGTTGTCTCAGATAAAGGGGCTATTGCTACTATTGGTATATCTAATCTTATTATTGTTAAGAGTAAGGATGCAGTCTTTGTGTGCGACAAGCATAGAGTAGGAGATATTAAAGAACTTGTACGTGAACTATCGCAAGACAAAAAGTTTACAAAGTATCTGTAATCGTTGATTTAAACAGATAGTAGAAATAATTAGCTTTCATTTTATCAGTCTACATCAATGATTATTTGCGGAAATTTATGCTTATTTGTGTATAAGCTGGAACTTTACATTTTACAGTTTGACTCTCTAATTCTTGATTAGCTTCAGATGGCTGTGGGTAACAGTACACTCTGCCTAAGTAGTTTCTAAATATAACCTTCTCTTTACTTACTTTTATCAGATTATTTGGCGTTATAGCTACTTTACCACCGCCCCCAGGGCTATCAATAACAAAGTGAGGGACAGCCAGCCCAGAAGTGTAACCAGCTAAATTTTTCATTATTTTCAAGCCCTCCTCCACTCTTGTACGGAAGTGTTTTGTTCCTAATGTTAGGTCAGCCTGATAGATATAATATGGCTTTACCCTTATAGTTAGTAGTTTAAGCATCAATTGCTTAATAGTAGATGAGTCGTCATTAACTCCTCTTAAGAGCACAGTTTGGTTACCGAGAGGTATTCCTGCATCAGCTAATGTTATACATGCTTTACTGGACTCAGTTGTTATCTCGTCTGGATGATTGAAATGTGTATTAATATAGAGTGGATGATACTTCTTTAGCATATTGACAAGTGTATTAGTTATCCGTGAAGGTAAAGTTACTGGCACACGTGTTCCTATCCTTATTATCTCAACATGCTGAATTTGGCGAAGTGGTTGCAATATTCTTTCAAGCTTTTCGTCTGTCAAAAGTAGTGGGTCACCTCCTGACAGGATAACATCTCTCACGCTTTTGTGGTCTTGAATATATCGTAACCCATCCTGTATGCTATCTTCGTTAATAATTGATGGTCGTCCTATTCTACGTTTCCTTGTACAGAACCTGCAATATATAGCACACTGATTAGACACAATGAATAGCACTCTGTCAGGATAGCGGTGGACAAGGTTTCTGACTGGGCTATCTCTTTCTTCATTTAATGGGTCTATTACACCTTCAGTATCTAAAAGTTCTAATGGGTCTGGTATAGCTTGTTTCCAAAGTGGGTCTCCCGGATTACGAATGAGTGATAGATAATACCGGGTGATTCGCATTGGATACTTTTTAACTACATCTTCAATTAGGTCAAAATCGTAGTCTTCAAACATTCTTTCCCGTAAAACGGGATTAGAAAAGTAGCCTTTGAGGTCGGTAACGCTTCTCACACTCTTCTTTAACTCTTCTTGCCATGTCTCCATATTAATGCAGGTCTCCTTGGTCCCTGTCCCCGCCCCTATGCATAGGTGCGGGGTATATCTTTCATATAAATAAGTTTATCATCACCTACTTTATAGAAATCCGGTATTTTTGCTATTAATTTGTATCCCTTTTTAGTGTAGAACTGGCGTGCCTTTTCATAGTCATCTTTTGAAGATGTCTCAATAAAAATCTTGCGTCCCCCTCTTATTTTTATATCTTCCTCCAGCTCCTTAAGCAAGCGTGAACCAAATCCTCGATATTGGCTATCTTTACGTACTACTATCCAGTAAATATCAAAGACACCATCAGTTAGTGGTGTTCGTCCATAGCAAGCATAGCCTTCCAATCTGCCACTATCGTCAGTAGCAATCTTAAATAGATATTCAACCTCCTCTTCCTTATGTTGACTTAATCCATATGATACAAGTTCAAGTGCGCATCTGATTTCTTCATCTGTAAAAAGACCTGTTTCTTCTACCAAAGTCTTTATATCTTGGTAATCAGACGGCAATAACTCTCTTATCTTCATACTTGCCTCCCCCAATAGGAGTTAAGACGAGTACCTTTTCTTCCATCCCCAGTGATATAATTTGTGTAATAAGGTCTGTATAACTTAAACCAGCTGCCCGTGCTGCCCTTGCAAAGCCTGCTTCATAAGATATATCCGGGTTGGGATTAACATCAATGATAAAAGGCTTACCTTCTTTATTTAGTCGCATGTCAATTCTGGCATAGCCACGTAAACCCAACACTTTAAAAGATTTAATTGCAATATCCTCCATTTTCTTTTTCTCGTCTTCTTTAATTATTGCTGGACAAACCGGCTTTGTGCGCTTGTATTCCATACTCTCTGTTTCCCATTTAGCTCGATAAGTCACAATTCGAGGTAAGTCACTTTTCCAGCGTAGGAATTTTATTTCTGACAGAGCCAAAATTTTTGGGTTCTCATTCCCTAAGAGACTAACAGAGATTTCTCGTCCGTCAATAAAAGACACTACCAGTGCTTGCTCGTTTAACTCATCAAAAAATTTTGTTAATGCCAATTGTAATTCTTCGTTATTGTTGACAACAGATTGCATATTAATACCAATACTTGCATCCTGTCTTCTCGGTTTGACAATAGCTGGAAAACTGGACCAGTCAACCTCAGATGGTGAGTTAACCACTTCAAATTGAGGTGTAGGTAATCCTGCTCCCGTAAGTATATATTTTGTGTAAACTTTATCCATACAAATACCTAATGCCAAAGCTGTATTCCCTGTAAATGGTAGGCGGCTTGCTTCAAGGAGTGCAGCAAATTGGTATTCACCACTTGCATCGTCTGAAATACCTTCTACTAAATTAAATACAATATCCGGATTGATGCGCTTAATTTCTTTGATAGCTAAATAAGGGCCTTCTTTCACTGGAATGCATACAACATCATAACCTGTATTAATGAGTGCCCCTTTTACATACTTTATTTCTTGGTATACATTTGACTCATTAGCTAAAAAATGAGAGCCATCAACCACAGATTCACGTAAGTTGTATGCAATTACCACCTTCATCACATTTTACTCTTTGATTTTTGATATTTGATATCACTAAGCCGCCACCGTTTGGCAGAAATATTGAGTACAGCATTAATAAGGTCAGTGTATGACATCCCCTTAGCACGCGCTGCTTTTGGGAAGCAAGAATTATCCTCAGGACGCGGCAAAATACCTGGGAGTGGATTGACTTCTATTACATTGAGGACTCCATTAGAATCAAGTCTTAAGTCAATTCTACACCAATCCTTTATGTCAAGCACTTCCCATGTTTTACGACAGGTAGCTTCAATCTCCATTTTTAGGCTATGCGAAATCTTCGCCGGGCATTCAAATATATTTAGTGGTTTATCCGGTGTATCCCATACCCATTTAGCTTCGTATGAATAGATAGGAACAGCTTCCTTTGGTAGGGCATCAAATTTCATCTCAACAATTGGTAATATTTCAAGATTAGGTAGGTTGCCAAGTAAAGCGCATGTAAATTCACGGCCTATGATAAATTCCTCTACCAAAGCCGGTTGCTGGTATAGGCCTACACATTTGGTAACCAATTCCTTAAGCTCTTTATAAGAATAAGCTACTGAGTGGTTATTAATCCCTTTACTTGACCCTTCCCTGACTGGTTTAACAATAAGTGGGAACTCTAAATCAACTAATTTAGCTGAATAAGAATTAAACACTTGGAAGCGTGGGGTTGGTATTTTGTGATAAGATAGTATTTCTTTAGTCCTTGCTTTATCAAGACATATAGCTAATGTAAGTGGATTTGACCCAGTATAAGGGATGCCAAGCATCTCAAGTATAGCTGGCATCTGTGATTCTCTTGCTATCCCGTTGGTACCCTCAGCAATATTGAAGACAATGTCTACATTTGACTGGCGTAGAAATTCAAAAGCATCAGCATTTGCTTCAATTAGGGTTACTTCGTGAAAAACTGAGAGTGCATCAGCAATAGCTTGAACCGTCTCTATGCTATCGCATTCAGCGTAATAATCTGGGGTTGGTGGAGGTTTTTCAGCCTCCTCGTCTTCTTTTAAATTATATAATAAAGCGACTTGCAATTAAGCTAACTTACCTCTTTTATATATAATACATTCTTATATTTTGTCAAGTTTTTTTTAAAAAAATGTTACTTTTCAGCAAAAATGTCCTCTTTTATTTTTTAAGTAAAATGTCCTCTATCGCTGAAAATATGGTATATTCTTTGGCCGAAAGGAGGAC